>JAQZAY010000120.1 GCA_029239415.1 Pseudomonas sp.
GGCGATCTTCTCGGCCAGCTTGGGCTGCATCATGCCGCTGGTGCGCTTCTCGAGCAGGGCGTCGAGGGTGATGCCGTCGACGATGTCCAGCGGGTCGAGCACGTTGCCCTTGGACTTGGACATCTTCTGGCCCTGGCCATCGCGCACCAGGCCATGCACGTAGACCGTCTTGAACGGCACCTGCGGGGTGCCGTCCTCGTTCTTCACCAGGTGCATGGTCAGCATGATCATCCGGGCGACCCAGAAGAAGATGATGTCGAAGCCGGTGACCAGCACGTCGGTGGAGTGGAAGGTCTTGAGGAACTCGGTCTGCTGCGGCCAGCCCAGGGTCGAGAAGGTCCACAGGCCCGAGCTGAACCAGGTGTCGAGCACGTCGTTGTCCTGGTTCAGGACGACGTCGGCACCGAGGTTGTGCTTGGCGCGGACTTCTTCCTCGCTGCGCCCGACATAGACCTGGCCGGCCTCGTCGTACCAGGCCGGAATGCGGTGGCCCCACCACAACTGGCGGCTGATGCACCAGTCCTGGATGTCACGCATCCAGGAGAAATACATGTTCTCGTACTGCTTGGGCACGAACTGGATCTGGCCGTCTTCGACGGCAGCGATCGCAGGCTCGGCCAGCGGCTTGGTGGAGACATACCACTGGTCGGTCAGCCACGGCTCGATGATGGTGCCGGAGCGGTCGCCCTTCGGCACTTTCAGGGCGTGGTCGTCGACGCTGACCAGCAGGCCGGCGGCGTCCAGGTCGGCGACGATCTGCTTGCGCGCGACAAACCGGTCGAGGCTGGCGTACTGGGCGGGCAGGGCGGTGTCGAGACTGTCGTTGACGCTGCCGTCGAGGTTGAACACCTGGGCGTTGGCCAGCACCAGGGCGTTCTTGTCGAAGATGTTGAGCAGCGGCAGGTTGTGGCGCTTGCCGACTTCGTAGTCGTTGAAGTCGTGGGCCGGGGTGATCTTCACGCAGCCGGTGCCGAACTCGGGGTCGCAGTACTCATCGGAGATGATCGGGATGCGCCGGCCTACCAGTGGCAGGTCGACGAACTTGCCGATCAGCGCCTGGTAGCGCTCGTCGTTCGGGTTGACCGCGACGGCGGCGTCACCGAGCAGGGTTTCCGGACGGGTGGTCGCGACCACCAGGTAATCCAGGCCCTCGGCGGTCCTGGCGCCGTCGGCCAGCGGGTAGCGCAGGTTCCACAGGTGGCCCTTCTCGTCGTGGTTCTCCACTTCAAGATCGGAGATCGCCGTGTGCAGCTTGGTGTCCCAGTTGACCAGGCGCTTGCCGCGGTAGATCAGGCCATCCTCGTGCAGGCGCACGAAGGCTTCCTTGACCGCTTCGGAGAGACCGTCGTCCATGGTGAAGCGCTCGCGGCTCCAGTCCACGGAAGAGCCCAGGCGGCGGATCTGCCGGCTGATGTTGCCACCCGACTGCTCCTTCCACTCCCAGACCTTGTCGAGGAACTGCTCGCGGCCCAGGTCATGACGGCTCTGTCCCTTGGCCTCGAGCTGGCGCTCGACCAGCATCTGGGTCGCGATACCGGCATGGTCGGTGCCCGGCTGCCACAGGGTGTTGCGGCCCTGCATGCGGCGGAAGCGGATCAGGGCGTCCATGATCGCGTTGTTGAAGCCATGGCCCATGTGCAGGCTGCCGGTGACGTTCGGCGGCGGGATCATGATGGTGTAGGACTCGCCTGCACCTTGTGGGGCGAAATAGTTCTCGGACTCCCAGGTGTTGTACCAGGAAGTTTCGATGGCGTGCGGCTGGTAGGTCTTATCCATGCGCGGCGGGACCCTATGGCATTAATTCAGGAAAGCCGGGAAGTATAGCGAAGGAGCAGGCTGCAAGCGACAGCCTGCAACCGATCAGGGCTTGAGCAACCGCTCCAGGCGCGCGGCGAGGCGGCGCTTGATCTCGGTTTCGATATGCGGGGTGAAGTCGTTGATCACATCCTGCATGATCAGCTGAGCGGCGGCGCGCAGTTCGCTGTCCAGGTGCAGCAGGGTGTCCTGGCGACGGGCCTGTGGATCGTCGGCGGGCGCTTGCGTGACCGCGGGCTCTTCGAGCAGCAGGGGAATCTCCTCCACTGTCTCGGTCAGCAGGGGCGGTTGCAGGTCGGCATCGCCCAGCAGTTGGCGGATCGACTCGAGGTCATCGAGCAGATGTGCGGATTGGGGCATGGCAGTGGGCTTGTCCATCATCGTCAAAGTCGCTGTAAGCGGTGGTCTTGCAGAGCATAGCCCTGTTCACGATAGAAACGGAACCGCTCGCGCGCGGCCTGGCGGATGCCAGGCTCTTCCACGACGATCTCGGCGACCCGCTCGAACCGGCCGACGAAGGCCGGCACGTCGGGGCCCAGGTTGATCAGCAGGTCACTGTGCTGGCCTGCGTCGAGGCCGATGCCCAGTGCGACCACTGCGTCCCCATGGGACTCGGCATGATCGTGGGGCACGAAGGCCTCGTCCCGGAAGCGCCACAGCAGCGCATCGAGTTCATCTCGCTGGGCGGCGTCATGGCAATGCAGGTAGACCCGGTGGCCGAGGCGCCAGGCTTTTTCGCACAGCTTGCAGGCGAACTCCAGCCGCGCCGACAACGAGTCGGTGGGCAGGATGTAGAAGTCGACCTTGTTCATCGTTCATCGATGCCGGCCGGCGCCGCCAGGGCAGCGCCGGCACGTGCATCAGGCGCCTGCGCGATCGAGCAGGTACTGGGTCAGCAGGGGCACCGGGCGGCCAGTGGCGCCCTTGTCCTTGCCGCCGCTGGTCCAGGCGGTGCCGGCGATGTCCAGGTGAGCCCATTCGTAGGCCTTGGCAAAGCGCGACAGGAAGCAGCCCGCGGTGATGCTGCCGGCCTTCGGCCCGCCGATGTTGGCGATGTCGGCGAAGGGGCTGTCCAGCTGCTCCTGGTATTCGTCGAACAGCGGCAGCTGCCAGGCGCGGTCGTCGGCACGCTTGCCCGCGTCGAGCAACTGGCCGACCAGCTCGTCGTTGTTGCCCATCAGGCCCGAGGTGTGGCTGCCCAGGGCGACGATGCAGGCGCCGGTCAGGGTGGCGATGTCGATCACCGCCCGTGGCTTGAAGCGCTCGGCATAGGTCAGGGCGTCGCACAGCACCAGGCGGCCTTCGGCGTCGGTGTTGAGGATCTCGACGGTCTGCCCGCTCATGGTGGTGACGATGTCGCCAGGACGGGTGGCGCCGCCGCTCGGCATGTTCTCGGCGCAGGCCAGCAGGCACACCAGGTTGATCGGCAGCTGCAGCTCGAGGACAGCGCGCAGGGTACCGAAGACGCTGGCGGCCCCGCCCATGTCGTACTTCATTTCATCCATGCCGGCGCCCGGCTTGAGGCTGATGCCGCCGGTGTCGAACGTGATGCCCTTGCCGACCAGCACGAAGGGCTGGTCGCCCTCCTTGCCGCCCTGGTAGCTGAGTTCGATCAGCCGCGGCGGCTGGTCACTGCCCTGGCCGACGGCGTAGAAGGCACCCATGCCCAGGTCCTTGATCTGGTTCTCGTCGAGCACCTCGACCTTCAGGCCGGGGAACTCCTCGCCCAGGCCCTTGGCCTGCTCGGCGAGGAAGCTTGGATGGCAGATGTTCGGCGGCAGGTTGCCCAGGTCACGGGTAAGGCGCATGCCGCTGGCAATGGCGCTGGCGTGCTTCACGGCGCGCTCGGCCTCGGCCTGGCCGGCCTTGCCGGCGAGCAGGGTGACCTTCTTGAGTGCGCGCGGCTCGGCCTTCTTGCTCTTGTAGCGGTCGAACACGTACTCGCCGTCCAGCAGGGTCTCGGCCAGCAGGCGGTACTTGCCGTAGTGCGCGTCGCGGCCGCTGACCGCGACATCGTCGAGCGCCAGCACGGCATCGCTGCCGCCCAGGCTCTTCAGCACACCCGCCGCGCTGGCCACCAGCTTGCGCCAGCTGCGGTCGCCCAAGGCTTCGTCCTTGCCGCTCCCGACCAACAGCACGCGCTCGGCCTTGAGGCCCGGCAGGTTGTGCAGCAGCAGGGTCTGGCCCGGCTTGCCTGCCAGGTCGCCGCGCTCGAGCAGGGTGGCCAGGGCACCCCCGGTGGCTTCGTCCACGGCCTTGGCCGTGGCGCCGAGCTTGCGGTCTTCGCCGACGGCGATGACCAGGGTGGCGGTTTTCACCGATGCTGCGGCTACGCTTTTTACAACCAGTTCCATGTAGAGGTCCCCGAATGTTCTGTCAGTTGGCGCTGTCTGTGCAGGGCCTGGCCACGTGAGCGGGCCAGCGGAAAAGCGTCCAGTTTGAGCCCCTCGCGGCCCTGGTGACAACCCCGACCTGCGCGCGCGTGCGGCGCCAAGTGACAGGCGCGGTCAATCACAGGATAATGCGCGCACTTCACATGGAGGTTCGCCCCGGCGAACCGGCAATGGTCTTGGCTGTCTGTACCCTTTGTTTGGCTGTCCGAGCCTGACAACCCAGGAGTGTCTGGTTTGATCGTCTTCCGTTATCTGTCCCGCGAGGTCCTGGTGACCTTGAGCGCCGTCAGCGCCGTGCTGCTGGTCATCATCATGAGCGGGCGTTTCATCAAGTACCTGGCCCAGGCGGCCCAGGGCATCCTCGATCCGGGCGTGCTGTTCCTGATCATGGGCTATCGCCTGCCGGGCTTCCTGCAGCTGATCCTGCCCCTGGGACTGTTCCTCGGCATCCTGCTGGCGTACGGCCGGTTGTACCTCGAGAGCGAGATGACCGTGCTGTCGGCCACCGGCATGAGCCAGCAGCGCCTGCTGGCCATCACCATGGCCCCGGCCACCCTGGTCGCGCTGCTGGTGGCCTGGCTGAGCCTGAGCCTGGCCCCGCAGGGCGTGGCCCAGGTGGCGCAGATCATCAACCAGCAGGACGCCCTCACCGAGTTCGACACCCTGGTGCCGGGCCGCTTCCAGACCTTGCGCGACGGCACCCGGGTGACCTACACCGAGGACCTGTCCGGCGATCGCGTCAACCTGGCGGGCGTGTTCATCTCCGAGAAGCGCTTCAACCAGGACAAGACCAAGGACCGCGCACCCTCGGTGCTGGTCGCCGAGAAAGGCCACCAGGAAGTCCAGGCCGACGGCAACCGCTACCTGATCCTCGAGAACGGCTACCGCTACGACGGCAACCCGGGCCAGGCCGGCTACCGCGCCATCAAGTACGACACCTATGGTGTGCTGCTGCCCAAGCCCGAGGTCAGCGAAGAGGTGACCGAGCGCGAGGCCATCGCGACCACGCAACTGCTCGGCGCCACCGACCTGCGCGAGCGCGCCGAGCTGCAGTGGCGCCTGTCGCTGCCGTTGCTGGTGTTCATCGTGACCCTGCTGGCGGTGCCGCTGGCCCGGGTCAATCCGCGCCAGGGCCGCTTCCTCAAGCTGCTGCCCGCGATTCTCCTGTACATGGCCTACCTGACAATGCTGATTTCCGTTCGCGGCGCCCTCGAGAAGGGCAAGTTGCCGATCTCCCTCGGAATATGGTGGGTGCACGGCGTGTTCCTGCTCATCGGCCTCCTGATGCTGTACTGGGAACCCCTGCGCCTCAAGCGCGCCGCGCGCCGTGCCGAGGTGACCCATGGTTAAGCTGGACAACTACATCGGCAAGAGCGTGCTGGTGGCGATCCTGGCGGTACTGGGGATCATCCTGGGCCTGGCCTCGCTGTTCGCCTTCATCGACGAGATGGGCGACATCAGCGACACCTACACGCTCATGGACGCGGGCAGCTTCGTCCTGCTGACCGCGCCGCGGCGCCTGTACGACATGCTGCCGATGGCGGCGCTGATCGGCTGCCTGGTCGGCCTCGGCAGCCTGGCCAGCAGCAGCGAGCTGACCATCATGCGCGCGGCCGGGGTGTCGATCGGCCGTATCGTCTGGGCGGTCATGAAGCCGATGCTGGTGCTGATGATCGTCGGGCTGCTGGTGGGCGAATACCTGGCCCCGGTGACCGAGAACAAGGCCCAGGCCGAGCGCTCGCTGGCCCAGGGCGGCGGCGAGGCGCAGAGTTCCAAGCGTGGCATGTGGCACCGCCAGGGCGAGGAGTTCGTGCACATCAACTCGGTGCAGCCCAATGGCCTGCTGCTGGGCGTGACCCGCTACCGTTTCGACGAGCAGCGGCACATGGTCACCTCGAGCTTCGCCCGCCGCGCGCAGTACCAGGAAGACCACTGGATGCTCAGCGACGTCAGCACCACGCACTTCCGGGGCGACCACACCGAAGTGGTCAGCACCCCCCAAGAGCGCTGGGACGTCTCGGTGAGCCCGCAGTTGCTCAATACCGTTATCCTGGCTCCGGACTCGCTGTCGATCACCGGCCTGTGGGACTACATCCACTACCTGTCCGACCAGGGCCTGAACAACGCCCGCTACTGGCTGGCGTTCTGGACCAAGGTCCTGCAGCCTGCGGTCACCGCCGCGCTGGTGCTGATGGCGATCTCCTTCATCTTCGGGCCGCTGCGCTCGGTGACGCTGGGCCAGCGGGTGTTCACCGGCGTGCTGGTGGGCTTTGTGTTCCGCATTGCCCAGGACCTGCTCGGGCCCTCGAGCCAGGTCTTCGGCTTCCCGCCGCTGCTGGCAGTGGTGATCCCCGCCGGGGTATGCGCGTTGGCCGGGCTATGGCTGCTGCGCAGGGCTGGCTGACCCCCTTGCCCGCTTGAATGACCGGCCCAAGGGCCGGTTTTTCATGCCTCAGGTTTTCGCTTCGGCACCCTTACCAGTTGGGTGTCCGAATAGATGTCATGCCAGGCGCGCTTGCGCTTGTCCACGAGCGCCCAGGCAAACCCCAGCCCCAGGCACCCCCACGAGCCGATCGACACCACGAAGCGCAACAGCGCCTGCCACAGGCTGATCGCCGTGCCATCGGCGTTCTGCACGCGCACGCCCCACACCTGCATGCCCAGGGTCTGCCCGCCATGGGTCCAGAATTTGGCGAAGAAGCCGAACAGCACGAACAGCAGGACCGTGGACAGCAAGGGGTCGCCATCCAGGGCGCCCGCGTCGGTCAGCGCGCGCATGCGCTCGGCACCGATCACGGCCATCTGCACCAGCTTGTAGGCACCGGCGGTGACGATCAGCAATGCAGTGCACAGCAGGCAGTCATAGAACATCGCGGCGAGGCGCCGGCCCAGCCCGGCGGCAGCGAACTCGCCTCTGGGGTGCAGCATTTGCTTGGGCATGCGAGACGGCTCCTTGCACAAAGCGTCCATTCTACGAAATCGCAGGCACAAAAAAGCCCCTGCCGTTGCCGGCAGGGGCTTTTTATCGGGAATCAGGCTTCCGCGATCACTTCGTCAGCCTGCATGCCTTTCTGGCCCTGCACGGCGATGAAGGTGACTTTCTGGCCTTCTTTCAGGCTCTTGAAGCCATTGCCCTGGATAGCGCGGAAGTGCACGAACAGATCCGGACCGCTTTCAGGAGTGATGAAACCAAAACCTTTCTCGTCGTTAAACCACTTGACGGTACCGCTCTGACGTTGGGACATTGTCTTATTTCCTTTGGAACTTAAGTAATAACAGCAAAGTAATAACAGCTTCTTCCCAAGGGAAGATCGTGGGGCTGGGCTGCAGGAAAGTAAGAGACGTCGAACGGGTTGTAGCAAAACTCAGAGCTACTGCCCAGGGCACGAAACGTCGCGACCCATGCAAACACAGTGGAGTGACTCTACGCTAACTTCGACGACAAAAACAACCCCTTGGAATCGATGGCATCAGGCCTTTTTCACAGCTATTGCAAAATTGCCAGACACGGCATGGCGCCTGACTTTGCGCCATGTTCGAAAAGTCTTGGGGCAGGTTCGTAAACGAATATTCCGGACTGCCCCGCGAAGGTGCATCAACCGCGGTAATAACGTTGTGCGACAAATGGCATCCGACTGACTTTCAAGGCAACTCGCTTGCCGCGTACCACTGCCCACAACGGTGTATCGATGGCCGCCTGGTCGCTGTTCACATAACCCATTGCCACAGGGCCCGCGAGTGTAGGCCCGAAGCCGCCACTGCAGACTCGTCCCACTGTTTCGCCCTGTTCATCGACGATCTCGGCGCCTTCGCGTACCGGCGTGCGCTCCTGGGGCAGCAAGCCGACGCGCTTGCGCGCCACGCCCTGGCGCTGCTCGGCGAAGATCACCTCGGCACCGGGGAACCCGCCCGCGCGCGCGCCGTCGGCGCGACGTGCCTTCGACAGCGCCCAGAGCAGGCTGGCCTGTACCGGGGTGGTCTGGCTGTCCATGTCGTGGCCATACAGGCACAGGCCCGCTTCGAGGCGCAGCGAGTCACGCGCACCCAGGCCGATGGCGGCCACTTCGGGTTCGGCCAGCAGGCGCCGGGCCAAGGCCTCGGCGGCAGCGCTGGGTACCGAAATCTCGAAGCCATCTTCGCCGGTATAGCCCGACCGGCTGACGTAGCACTCGTGGCCGAGCAAGGTGACCTCCCTGAACTGCATGAAGGTCATGTCGGCGACGTCCGGCGCCAGGCGTTGCAGCACCGCGGCGGCCGCAGGGCCCTGCAAGGCCAGCAGCGCGCGGGCCTCGAACAGCGGCTCGATCCGGCACTGCTCGCCGATGTGCCGGCGCAGGTGCGCCAGGTCCTGCTCCTTGCAGGCAGCGTTGACCACCAGGAACAGTTGGTCGTTGCCCAGGTTGGCGACCATCAGGTCATCGAGGATGCCGCCAAGGTCGTTGGTGAACATCGCGTACCGCTGCATGCCCACCGGCAGGTCGATGATATCGACCGGCACCAGCGACTCCAGGGCCCTGGCGGCCTGCGCGCCGGTCAGGCGGATCTGGCCCATGTGCGACACGTCGAACAGCCCGGCGCTCTGGCGGGTATGCAGGTGTTCCTTCATGACGCCCAGGGGATACTGGACCGGCATCTCGTACCCGGCGAACGGCACCATGCGCGCGCCCAGCTCCAGGTGCAGGCCGTGCAGCGGGGTCTTGTGCAGTGTTTCGGACATCATTGGCTCCTTGGGGTAGGCGAACCTACGCAATCTCTCTGGCTGGCCAGGGCGCAACGAGGGCCCTGGCCCATGCTGGCAGGCTCAGGCGTCCTGGTAGCTGGCGATCGACGGGCAGGCGCAGACCAGGTTGCGGTCGCCGAACACGTTGTCGACCCGTCCTACCGGCGGCCAGTACTTGTTCTCCACCAGGCTCGGCAGCGGGTACACCGCCTGCTCGCGGCTGTAGCCATGCTGCCAGTCACCGGCCAGCTCCGCCGCGGTGTGCGGGGCGTTCTTCAGCGGGTTGTCGTCCCTGTCGAGGCTGCCGGCCTCGACCGCACGGATCTCTTCGCGGATGCAGATCATCGCTTCGCAGAAACGATCGAGTTCTTCCTTGGCCTCGCTTTCGGTCGGCTCGATCATCAGCGTGCCGGCCACCGGGAACGACATGGTCGGGGCATGGAAGCCGAAGTCGACCAGGCGCTTGGCCACGTCGTCGACGCTGATCCCGCTGCTGTCCTTGAGCGGGCGCAGGTCGAGGATGCATTCATGCGCCACCAGGCCGTTGCCGCCGGTGTACAGCACGCGATAGTGCTCCTCCAGGCGGCGGGCAATGTAGTTGGCGTTGAGGATGGCCATCTGCGAGGCTCGCTTGAGGCCGGCGCCACCCATCATGCGGATGTACATCCAGGTGATCGGCAGGATGCTGGCGCTGCCGAACGGTGCGGCGCAGACCGCGCCCTGGGTGTTTTCCAGCCGGGCGTGGCCGGGCAGGAACGGCGCCAGGTGCGCCTTGACGCCGATGGGCCCGACGCCCGGGCCGCCACCGCCGTGGGGGATGCAGAAGGTCTTGTGCAGGTTCAGGTGCGAGACGTCGCCGCCGAACTTGCCCGGGGCGCACAGGCCGACCATGGCGTTCATGTTGGCGCCGTCGATGTACACCTGGCCGCCGTTGTCGTGAACGATGGCGCAGATCTCGCGGATGCCTTCCTCGAACACGCCGTGGGTGGACGGATAGGTGATCATGATC
>JAQZAY010000121.1 GCA_029239415.1 Pseudomonas sp.
CAACCCCTCCGCCGAGAGCCTGGTGGGTTCGGGCAGGGGCCTGGTTGCCGAGACCAAGGGCCTGGCGCCGGAAAGAAACGAAACCTGGGAGCTGGGTACCAAGTGGGTGACGCTGGACAACCGGCTGGGCCTGGATGCGGCGCTGTTCCGCGTCGACAAGCGCAATGCCCGCGAAGCCATGGCCGACGGCTCGACCCAGCTGGCCGGGGCGCAACGTGTGCAGGGCCTGGAAGTAGGGTTGACCGGGCAGGTCAGCGACCGCTGGGCGGTATTCGCCAACTACACCTTCCTTGACAGCGAGACCCTCAAGGCCGCCGACACGCCTGCGGGCATCGCCCGCGAAGGCCAGGCCCTGGGCAATACCCCAAGGCACTCGATGAACCTGTGGTCGACCTATACGCTACCGGCGGGCTGGACCCTTGGCTACGGCATGCGCTACCTCAGCGAGCGCAATGTCACCTCCAGTACCACCGCCAAACTGGATGCCTACTGGGTGCACAACGCCATGATCGCCTACCGGCTGAATGAGCACATGGACCTGCAGCTCAACGTCAACAACCTGTTCGACAAGGCCTACGTGGAACGCGTGCGCCAGCAGAACGGTACCGCGGCACGCTCCTCGGCCATTGAATATGGCGATGCACGTTCGGCGGTGGTGTCCGCCTCCTATCGCTTCTGACTCGAAACGGCCCTGTCGCACCGTGACAGGGCCGATGCCAAGCTGTACAGCGCGCCGTCCTGCATGGGTGTCCAATTGTCACTGCGACAACCGGTCACAGCTTCATTATGTACTAACTTGTTAATTAGCTAGCTAAGGGGATAAACTTACCCTATTCAACAGCGAGATTTTTGGCATGAAGCAAGTACAGCGCGCCTCTGGCGCCACCTCTCTGATCCTGGTCGGCCTGGGCGTGATCATCGCCCTGCTCGGCCTCGCCCTGGCGGCCGGCGGCATCAAGCTCGCGGGCCTTGGAGGCTCGTGGTATTTCCTGATCGGCGGCCTGGCCATGACCATTGCCGGCGTTCTCATCGCCTTGCGCAAGACGGCAGGTGCCTGGCTGTTCGCCGCGTTCCTGGTCGGCACCGCCATCTGGGCACTGCTCGATGTCGGTCTGGTGTTCTGGCCGCTGTTCTCGCGCGTGTTCATGTTCGGTGCCATCGGCATGGTGGTCGCGCTGGTCTACCCGCTACTGTCGCGCGCCAACGGCGGCACGCCGGGACGCGGTGCCTACGGTGTGGCTGGCGTGATGGCGGTGGCCCTGGTGATCGCCGCGGGCAACATGTTCGTCGCCCACCCCACCGTGGCCCCGACCGGCAGCGGTCCCGGCCTGACCCCGGTAGAGCCAGGAAAGGCCCAGAAGGACTGGGCCCACTACGGCAACACCGAAGGTGGCAGCCGTTTCGCCGCGCTCGAACAGATCAACCGCGACAACGTCGACAAGCTCAAGGTGGCGTGGACCTATCACACCGGTGATGTCGCCCAGAGCGATGGCAACGGCGCCGAGGACCAGCTCACTCCGCTGCAGATCGGCAACAAGGTGTTCATCTGCACCCCGCACAACAACCTGATCGCGCTCGACGCCGACACTGGCAAGGAGCTGTGGAAAAACGAGATCAATGCCAAGGCCGCTGTCTGGCAACGTTGCCGTGGCATGGCCTACTTCGACGCCACTGCGCCGCTGGCCCAGCCTTCGCAGCCGAACAGCTCGCAAGTCACTGCCGCCGCTGTACCGGCCGGTGCCAATTGCCAGCGCCGCCTGCTGACCAATACCATCGACGCCCGCCTGATCGCGGTCGATGCCGACACCGGCGAGTTCTGCCAGGGCTTCGGCAACAATGGTCAGGTCGACCTCAAGGCCGGCCTGGGCAACGTCCCGGATGCCTACTACCAGCTGTCTTCCGCGCCCTTGATGGCCGGGACCACCGTAGTGGTCGGCGGCCGGGTTGCCGACAACGTCCAGACCGACATGCCAGGCGGTGTGATCCGCGGCTTCGACGTGATCACCGGCGCCATGCGCTGGGCCTTCGATCCGGGCAACCCGACCGATCGCAATGCCCCGGCCGACGGCAGCACCTATGTACGCAGCACGCCCAACAGCTGGGCACCGATGTCGTACGACCCGGCGATGAACACCGTGTTCCTGCCGATGGGCAGCTCGTCCACCGACATCTACGGCGTTGAACGCACCCGCCTCGACCACACCTACGGCGCCTCGGTGCTGGCCCTGGACGCCACCAGCGGTGAAGAAAAGTGGGTCTACCAGACCGTGCACAACGATCTCTGGGACTTCGACCTGCCCATGCAGCCAAGCCTGATCGACTTCACCAAGCCGGACGGCCAGACCGTGCCTGCGCTGGTGATCGGCACCAAGGCCGGGCAGATCTTCGTGCTCGACCGTGCCACCGGCCAGCCGCTGACCAAGGTCGAGGACGTCAAGGTCAAGCCGGGCAACATCCCCAACGAGCCCTACTCGCCTACCCAGCCCAGGTCCGTCGGCATGCCGCAGATCGGCGCCCAGACGCTGAGCGAATCGGACATGTGGGGCGCGACGCCGTATGACCAGCTGCTGTGCCGCATCGACTTCAAGCAGATGCGCTACGACGGCCTGTATACCGCGCCTGGCACCGACAAGTCGCTGAGCTTCCCAGGATCCCTGGGCGGCATGAACTGGGGCAGCATCTCCACCGACCCGGTGCACGGTTTCATCTTCGTCAACGACATGCGCCTGGGCCTGTGGATCCAGATGGTGCCGGCGCAGAAGAACGCCGCGGCCTCGTCCGGTGGCGAAGCGCTGAACACCGGCATGGGCGCGGTACCGCTCAAGGGCACCCCTTACGCGGTGAACAAGAACCGCTTCCTGTCGGTGGCTGGCATCCCTTGCCAGGCCCCACCCTTCGGCACCCTGGCCGCCATCGACATGAAGACCCAGAAAGTCGCCTGGCAGGTACCGGTCGGCACCGTCGAAGACACAGGGCCCCTGGGCATCCGCATGCACCTGCCGATCAAGGTCGGCCTGCCGACGCTTGGCGGCACCCTGTCGACCCAGGGCGGCCTGATCTTCATCGCCGGTACCCAGGACTTCTACCTGCGTGCCTTCGACAGCGGCAACGGCGAGGAAGTCTGGAAAGCCCGCCTGCCCGTCGGCAGCCAGGGCGGCCCGATGACCTACGTCTCGCCCAAGACCGGCAAGCAGTATGTGGTCATCACCGCCGGTGGTGCCCGCCAGTCCACCGACCGTGGCGACTACGTCATGGCCTACGCCCTGCCATGACCTCCTGAGCCCGCCCCTGCCGGGTGGGCACGGCATTTCTCGCGGTGCCCCAGGGCACCGCGTTTCATTTCCAATCCCGTTCGCGATTTCGTGGAAGTTTGCGCATGTCATCCGCTATCCGCTTTTCCCCTGCCCACCTGTTGCTGGCAATCACCTGCAGCACCGCTTTACCCGCCCTCGCCGACAACCAATCGGACCTCCTGACCCGCAACACCCTGACCGGTGACTGGGGTGGCCTGCGCCATGAGCTCGAAGACGACGGCGTGCGCTTCACCGGCGACTACAGTGGCGAGACCGCCTATAACGCCCATGGCGGCCTCCACCGGTCGGCGCGTTACTCGCAGAACATCAAGCTCGGCGTGCAGTTCGACCTGAGCAAGCTGTACGGCCTGGACAACGGCGGCAAGGTACAGCTGACGATCAACGATCGGCGCGGCAACAGCGCTTCCGAAGACCTGGTCGGCAACCGCCTGCCGATCCAGGAAAACTACGGTGGTCTCTACACCCGCCTGACCGAGCTCAGCTACGAGCGTACCCTTTTCACCCCAGCGCTCAACGTCAAGCTCGGCTACATGGCCATGGGCAACGACATCGGCGTGCTCGACACCGGTATCCTCTGCAACTTCATGAACGCCGGCTTCTGCGGCCACCCGCTGAACATGTCCGGCGGCAGCGGCTGGACCAACTACCCCAATGCCCGTCTCGGCGTGCGCGCCAAGTACGACTTCTCGCCTTCCTGGCAACTGCGTGTCGCCGCCTTCAATGTCGACCCCGAGAGCAATGGCAATTCCAGTCGCGCCTGGCACCTGGGGCCCAAGCACACCACCGGTACCGTGGTGCCGGTCGAGCTGGTCTACAAGCACCAGAGCGAACTGCCAGGCGAGTACAAGCTGGGCTACTACTACGACAGCTCGGACGTCAAGCGCATTGGCAGCGATGAGCAAGTGGCCGGGCGTGGCGGCCATTACCTGGTCTTCGACCAAGCCGTGTGGAATTCCAGCACCTCGCAAGGCCGCAGCCTGCATGCCTTTGGCCAGTATTCGGCGGCCAGCAGCGCGGCTTCGCCATTCTCCAAGTGGTACGGTACCGGGGTAGTGCTGTACAAGCCATTCGAAGGCCGCACGCGTGACACCGTGGCGCTGGGCTATGGCCGGGCCGTGCCCAATCCGCGCAGCCGTGACGTCCTGCAGGACGCGGCCTTGTCACAGGGAGAGGCATTCCCCAACCTGGACAGCGCCGAGCAACTGATCGAGCTGAGCTATGGGTATCAGGCGACGCCGTGGCTGCTGCTGCGACCAGACGTGCAGTACATCATCGAGCCGGGCGCGTTCTCGGGTGACAACATCGACAACGCGCTGGTGCTTGGCCTTCAGGTCAGGGCAAGCTTCTGACCGTCACTACCCGCAAGCTGTCGACCGCAGCGCTGGCGTAAACGGTCAGCTTACGGTCTTGCGGCGCGACAGCGACTGCGCCAGGCTCTTGGCAAGCTCGTCGCGCCGGAATGGCTTGCGCAGCACCTCGAATCCGCGAAGCTCATGCGGCTCGAGGTTGGCATAGCCGGTGATGATCAGCACGGGCAGCGCGGGGAAGCGTTCGCGCAGCTCCTGCGCGAACTGCACGCCGGTCTTGTGGGCCATGATATGGTCACTGACCAGGGCATCCGGGCGTAGCCCTTGCTCGATAAGCCGCAGCGCCTGGGCTGCACTGGCGGCTTCGGTGACTTGGTAGCCCAGGTCGCGCAATTGCAGTCCCGTGGTGTGGCGGACGATGTCTTCGTCATCGACCAGCAAGACCTGGGTCGCACCAGGGGCAACGGGTACTTCGAAGGTGTCATCGCCAGGACTGGCGGCAACCTTCTCGCTGACCGGCAACCAGAGGGTGACCTCGGTGCCCTCCCCGACCCTTGAATGAATGCTGAAGCCGCCGCCCGACTGAAGCGCAAGCCCCTGGACCATCGGCAGGCCCAGGCCAGTGCCCTTGCCCACAGACTTGGTGGAATAGAAGGGTTCCATGCAGCGCCTGAGCACTTCCTCGCTCATGCCACTGCCTGTGTCGCTGACCTGCAGCCATACATAGCGGCCTGCCGGCAGCGGGCCCTGCCGGCCGTCATGCCTGCGTTCCTCGCCGGCACGCAGGCGCAGGCGGCCACCATCGGCCATGGCGTCGCGGGCATTGACGACCAGGTTGAGAATGGCCAGCTCCAACTGGTGCAGGTCGACCACCACTGCGGGCAACGCCGGGTCGATGAGGGTCACCATCTCGATGGTCGGCCCGATGGAACGGGTCATCAATTCCTGCATGTCACTGACCAATGCAGCCAAGGCCACGGGCTGGGGCTTGAGGGTCTGGCGACGAGCGAAGCTCAGCAGTCTTCCCACCAGCACGCGTGCCCGGTCCGCCGACAGCAACGCGCCGTCGATCAGCCTGGCCGAGCGCTCATCGTCCTGGCGTCGGCGGACCAGCTCCAGCGAGGCGATGATGGGCGTCAGCATGTTGTTGAAGTCGTGGGCAATGCCGCCGGTGAGCTGTCCGACCATCTCCATCTTGCGTGACTCGTACAGCTGCAGCATGGCCGCTTCGCGCTCGGCAAGCACGGCGGCCACCCGTGCCTCGAGGCTTTCGTTGAGCGCCACCAGTTCTGCCTGGGCGTTGATCCTGGCCGTCACATCGATGCTGACGCAGAGCATGCCTACCCGCTGCTCGTCATGGATCAGGGGTGTGATCGAGGACTGCAACCAGACCTGGCTGCCATCGGCTCGCGAAAACTGCTGGGTGATGTCCCACGGCGTGTCCGCGTCGATGCGCTGGGTACCTGGCGACCACATGGCCGGAAGCTGCGCCAAGCGAGTGCCGAGCACGTTTTCGCGTGTTTGGCCGAGCATCTCGCAGTAGTGGTCGTTGACCCGCGTGACTGTCCAGTCCTGGTCGCAGATGACGATGCCCGCATTGGCCTGCTCGAACATCGCCGCCAGCTGGACAGAACCCGCGCGCAGGGCACGCTCGGCCCTGGCATGGGTGATCGCCGCCCAGATGCGCGAGGCGGCTTCCTGCGCCAGTTCGCAGGCATCCTCGACAAACACATGGGGTGGCTGGAAATGGACAGCCAGCATGGCCTCGAGGTTACCCGAGCGCAGTACAGGCACATGGAGGGTAGAGGTGAGTTGAGCGTGCTCCGGGTCTGCGGTCGTGTCGCCGGCATCCTGGCCGGGGCCGCACGTATAGCCCTGCGGGGCGCAGCGCCCTTCGCGAAGCGCCGGCAGCAGGTCATGGCCGAACCAGGCGTAGCGATGCTCGCCCGCCATCGAACGCACGCCATCGACCCAGTCCCGGGCAACATGGAAGCTTGCGCCGTCGCCGCTGTCCTCGCCGATGAACACCCGGGAAGCGCCGAGTTCTTCACCTAGCTTGCGTATCGCATGCGCCTCGATCTCTTCCGGCTCGCTCAAGGTCTGCAACGCTAGCCCCAGCTCGAGCAGGAACGCCTGACGGCGCTGGAACTTCACCCGCTCGGTGGTCTCGGTGACGATGCACAAGACCCCGTCCACCTCGCCTTCGGCATCGCGCACCGCTGAGTAGGACACGTCGAAACAGGCCGTTTCCCCCAGCCCGTGGCGCTCGATGTAGAACGGCCGGTCCTTGGCGGAGAATGTTTCGCCGGTCTCGCGAACCCCTCGCAGAAGCGGCCCCAGGTCGTCCCATAGCTCCAGCCAGTTTTCCATCGCCGGGCGCCCCAGCGCGCGAGGATGCTTGGCACCTATGGTCGGCGCATAAGCCTCGTTATAGAGCGCCACGAACTGCTCGCCCCAGAACAATACGATCTGCGCCTTGGCAGGAAGAATCGTGGCCAGAGTGCTTTTCAGGCTTGGCGACCAATGCTGCGGCGGCCCAAGGGGCGACTCGTCCCAGTTCAGGTCTTGCAGCAGGGCACTGACCGTGCCGCCGTTGCGCAAAAAGCCCAACGGCTTTTTCTGGACGTCATCCGAGTCGTTTTCCAGAAGAGATTTCATGTAATACCACACGCCAATGGCTGGGCTCGCGACACCCGTCTAGGGGTAAGAGGGCGGCAACACGCCGACGTTCCACTGGTCTGGAATCTTTGCGTGGTGAACGCCGCCCATCCAGCTGCAGGAACGTCAGGCAAGGTTCGGGTTCTCTCGTTAAATCGCGGAGGATTCTGGGCCATGAGCATAACCCGAGGCGTCGCACTCAGTGCAGCGGATCAACGATTTCTACTGGCGCTCGTCCGTTGGCGCACCTTGCTGGAGGACCGGACGCTACGCATGGAATGTCCGGACGCCTACCACGACAACCTGCTTCGCGAGGCCGATGAGCTCGAGCGCCGTGGCGTGATCGGCTGGGAGGAGTGGCGAGACCTGCGCCTGGAAGCGGATGCAGCGTACCTGCAGGCCGTAGCCGGTGCGGACTTCCATGGCCACCGTGGTCGCTAGCGGACATATTTCCGTCACCTGCCTGTCGTAATCTTTGAAACCTCTCCGTGCCAAAGGCCCTGACAGGCATGCCCCGCATCCTTCCCTGGCTTCTGGGCCTGCTTCCATTACTGGCCCATGCCGAACCCGCCTACCTGAGCATCCAGGGCTCCAACACCATCGGCGCCGCGCTGGCCCCTGCGCTGGCACGCGGACTGCTGCATGCCCAGGGTGCCAGTGACATCGAAACCTTGTCGGGTTCGGCCCTCAACGAGCTGCAGGTTCGAGCCCGCGACCTGACGGGCCGCCCGGTGCGCATCGACATCGCCGCGCATGGCTCGAGCACTGGCTTCCTTGCCTTGCTCAGCGCGGATGCAGACCTGGCGGCCTCCTCGCGCCCAATCAGCGACCGTGAAGCGGCTCGGTTGCATGCCCTGGGCAATCTGCGCGAGGCGGCATCCGAGCAGGTCATCGGTCTCGATGGGGTGGCGGTGATCGTGCATCCTGACAATCCGCTGCCACAACTGAGCATCGCGCAGCTGGGACAGATCTTTTCGGGCGAGGTCTCGCGCTGGGAGCAACTGGGGATCACAGGCGGGGCGATACACCTCTACGCCCGGGATGACTGCTCAGGCACCTACGAGACTTTCAAGGCGCTGGTACTCGACCCCCAGCATGCCGTGCTCGCCGCCCAGACTCAGCGCTTCGAATCCGCTGAAGCGCTCGCCGAGCGGGTCGAGGGCGACCGCCAGGCCATCGGTTTCAGCAGCCTGGCCACGGTCCATGGCGCCAGGATACTGGCCATTGCCGAGGGCCAGGCACCCGCGATGCTGCCCACCCCGGCCTTGGTCGCCAGCGAGGACTACCCCCTGTCCAGGCGCCTCTACCTCTACTTGCCAGGCGCAGGTGCCCGCCCGCAAGCCCGTGCGTTCGCCGAGTTCGCGCAAAGCCCGGCCGGTCAGGCCATCGTGGCCGAACAAGGGTTCATATCCCAGCACGTTCGGGCTTTGCCGACGGCCATGCAGGCCGACATGCCGCCGCGCTACCGCGCCCTGGCAATCGAGGCCCGGCGCCTGAGCGTGAATTTCCGTTTCCAGGAAGGTAGCGCGAGCCTCGACAACAAGGCACTGCGCGATGTGCGGCGGGTCGCCGACTACCTTCGCCGACACGGCAAGCTGGACGACCAGGTCGTTCTGGTCGGCTTCGGCGATCCCAAGGAAACCCCAGGCCGGGCGGCTTTGCTCTCGCGCCTGCGGGCCATGGCGGTACGCCGCGAGCTGGCCCGCACAGGTGTCGCAGTGCGCGACGTCACCGGATTTGGCGACGATCTGCCAGTGGCTGGCAACGAACATGAGCAGGGCCGCCAGCGTAACCGCCGCGTCGAGGTGTGGGTCTACTGAAGCCTTTCGCCCGAGAAAGCTGCGCAAAGAAATGTTACAGCACATCGTTCGGCAACCCCGGCATGTCGCGCTAGGCTCAGGCCTGAGTGATGCCGGGCCCCTCTGACGGCTGCCAAGCCGCCATGTCGGAATCACTGTTGCCTGGCAACGTCGACATCAAGGAGGGGCGCAATGGCAGCTCTGCAGACATTTCTCTTCACACCCGTACTCGGCACCCATACCTGGCTGTGGCTGGTGTTCATCGGTATCGTCATCGCCCTGCTGGTCCTGGACCTGGGCGTGCTGCACCGCACTGACCGCGAGATCGGCATGCGCGAAAGCCTGCTGCTGTACTCGGGCTATTTCAGCGTGGGCGTCCTGTTTGGCATGTGGGTGTGGTTCGAGCTCGGGTCGCAATCGGCGCTGGAGTTCTATACCGGCTTCCTGGTCGAGCAGTCGCTGTCGATGGACAACGTGTTCGTCATGGCGATGATCTTCAGCTACTTCGCCATTCCCCGCCGCTACCAGCACCGCGTGCTGTTCTGGGGGATCCTCGGGGTGGTTGTGCTGCGGGCGGTCATGATCGGCGTCGGCGCGGCACTGGTGCAGAACTTCTCCTGGGTGCTCTACCTGTTCGGCGCCTTCTTGCTGATCACCGGCATCAGGATGTTCTTTTCACGCCAGGACAGCCATCCCGACCTTGCCAGCAATCCGGTGCTGCGCTTCGTGCGCACCCGCATGCGCGTCACCGAGCAGATCCACGGCGCGCACTTCTTCGTACGCCTCACCCCGCCTGGCAAGACTCGGGCCTTGCGCCATGCCACTCCGCT
>JAQZAY010000122.1 GCA_029239415.1 Pseudomonas sp.
CAGAAACAGCGGTACGGCGCCGGCGAGCAGGATCGCATGCAGCGGCCCGGGCCGGCAGCGATGGAGGGGGTAGGCAGTTGCGGTCACGGCGGTCTCCTCGAGGTTCAGCGACCTGGATCACGGTTCGGCGTGGGTACGCTGGCCCTCAGAGTCGCGTAGACGTTGCAGAAAGAGTGATCGCCCGATGACCGCTTTAGTTCACCGTCATGACCCGGTGAACGCCCGGGCCAGGTCTTGCTGTCCCACATTGCCGGGCTGCCTTTTTGTTAACAATTTGTGAAACTGCGCCAGCGGATTGATATTATCTGCACCGAATTCTCATTCGCGACCGTATCAGTCAGTTCGTCCCTAGCCACACCTTGCGCAGCCTGCTGACCTACCGCCTGCCGACCCTGCCGCAGGTCAAGGTCGGCGGTCGCCTGAGCTGGCAGAGCACCGTGCGCAGCGACGATTATCCTGAAGCGCGCCAGGAGGCCTATGCCTTGCTGGACCTGATGACCACCTACGACATCGACGTTCACTGGAGTACGTCGCTCAACCTCAACAACGTGACCGACCGCAAGTACCTGCAATCGCTGCAGACCGGCAGCAGCTCGAACTACGGCGCACCGCGCAACCTGACGGCATCGGTGACCTGGACCTCTGAAGGCGCAAGACCTGGGACGCCGACGCTATCGATGGCGTTGGTCTCAGTGGGATTTGCCCGCGATACAGGCGACGGGCCGGACGCCATCGCGGGCAAGCCCGCCCCCACGGGCCCGTGAGCGGCCGACCTCACCGCGGCATGGTCATAGGTGCCTGGACTGTATCAATGATCTGACAGATCGCCATGTCACCTTGTGGGAGCCGGCTTGCCGGCGATGACGGCCGTGCAGGCACCCTCGCCCACCAGGCGAATCACTTCTTTTTCTTCAGCGCCTTCAAGCGAGCCTTGGCCTGCTTGACCACCTCGGCACGCTCGCTCTTCTTCAGGCGCTTCCATTCACGGATCTCGTCCTTCAACCGCCCGCAGCCGGTACAGACGCCGTCGCGGAGCTTGCAGTTCGAGGTGCAGGGGTTCTCGCTGTCGTTGCCCAACTCATCGTCTCCCACAGGTGGCGAGCATGCCTGTCGTTTCGACACGGCCAACGGGACGACGACTCAACCGCCACGTGGACACGGCTAGAAGAAACTGCGCTGGGCCTTGAGCATGACCCTGCTGTCGCACTGCGCATTGATGCCCGAATACACGTCGCAGCCGCTACCGCTCAGGTCCGAACCGCTGTAGATCAGGTCCAGGTCCATGCCTAGCCAGGGCCGCGACAGCTTCACGGACCAGTCGCTGAACGCATTGATCTCATTGCCACCACCAATGGTGAACGGCGTTCCCAGGCGGTGATGCGCCACCTTGAAGGTCACGCCGATGTCGAGCAGGGGCACCTGACCCAGGTCGGCATACAGCGTTCCCGTGCGGTTGTCCGGGTTGTCGTTGAGCGCACCGCCCAGCCGACTGCCCAGCATCGTCAGCCCGCCATACACGGCATGGCTGTCACCGCCGGAGATTTCAGGATAGCTGTAATGGATCATGCCCACCTCGTACCCCAGGCTGGTGTCGAAGCGGTGGCGGTAGCCCAGGTAGCTGTCCAGCTGCAAGGTGGAGGTGGGCGCGATGCCCATGCTGGGCGCGAACTGGCCAAAATACAGACCGCTCGGATGCGTGAAGTCCAGTCCGCCATGAAACGAGCTGACGGCACTGGGCGCGATCAGCCCCTGGGCCATGCTGCGTGAGGGGGTGGTGCCGAGCTTGAAGTCGAAATCGCCCAGCTGCCGCTGGATCTGCTGGGCCCAGGCACCTGGGCTGACGAGGACCACGATGGCCACCAGCAGAAGAGGCCTGGTCATGCCGGTCTCCTGGGATGTCTGTTCTAGGGGCAAGGAGAATACCTGCGTCGGCCATGGATGGATGACCGTCCGTCGATACAGTCCGCCGCCGTGGCCCGACGCGCCCAGCCTCGACAAAACGGCCACCCGCGTGGCAGGACGTCTGTCCCGTCACACTGGCGGCCGTTTCATGGCCCTTCTGGCGAAGGGTGGTCCCTCGATCAGTCGAGCAGGTCGGCAGGCACCTGACCACCGTTTTCCGACAGCTTCTTCAGCACGGCCTTGTGCAGCCAGACGTTCATGGCTGCCGAGTCGTCGGTCGAACCGGTGTAGTTCAGCTCCTTGGCCAGTTCCTTGCGATTGCTCAGGCTGCTGTCGATGTTCAGCAGCTTGAGCAGGTCGACGATCGAGGTTTTCCAGTTCAGCTTCTCGCCGTTCTGCGCCGCCAGGCCGTCGAGCTTGGCTGCGACGTCGACCTGCGACAGCGCGGCCGGTGCGGGCGTGGACGCCGACGCCGTGGCCCCTGGTGTGGCCGAGGCAGAAGCGTTTGGCGAGGCGGCGCCGCCACCGGCGGTCGAGGCGTCGCTGGCCGCTGGCGCAGTGCCCTGATCGTGTTTGCGCAGGCCCAGTTTTTCGAGGATGGTGCCGAAGAGACTCATGTCGATTTCCTTTCTCTGAATGAAATGGTCAAGCGATGGGCAGGGCCAGCGGACGCTAACGTCCCCCAGCCTCCCGGCCACGATCAATGGCGTTTGAGGGGATCGTGCGGTGTGTCGATCGAGGCATCGCGACGCACGGTGCCTGGATCGTTCTGGACCTCGACATCGGTACGACGGACCGTGTCACGAATGGTTTCCTGGTGATCGCTGGACTGCTTGCCCACGCTGACCTCTTCCACCACACGGGCCGACTTCTCGACCACGGCCTGCTCGGCGGTCTCCTGGATCTCGATCGAGCCTGCCTTGAAGCCATCCAGGTCGGCTGCGGTGGCCGGGCGGTCTACCGGACGACGCTCGATGTGGGCGTGTTCTTCGTGCAGGTTCACCGTTTCTTCGACGGGGCGCTCGCTGATGCGCGAGACCACACGGACACGGCCGGTGGTGACTTCACGCTTGCCGACGCGCAGGTCTTCCTCGATCACCGGGATCGCGGCATCGCCAACGGGCGTATCGAGGCTGCGGTCCACGACCTCGGCGCGGTCAGCACCCAGATGAGTGCCGGCGACGTGGGTCGTGGCGCCGGTGTTTTCGCGGCTCCAGCCGGCGACGCGTTCGTCGACGTCGATGGCGCCGTTGCGCTCGAGGATGTCTTCGGCCTTGTCGGCCTGCTCATCGCTCATGACCGTCACGGTCAGCACGGCCGCACCGCGGCGGGACAGCTCGGGGTAAGCGGTGGCATAACGGTGCGGCTTGCTGGCATCGTGCTCATCGGTACCGAACAGCGAGCTGAAAAAATGGCTGACCTTCTCCCCGAAGGATTCATGATGAGCGGTATCGTCGGCACGCCCTTCGGCGGCATGCAATTCGGAAGACGACAGTTCGATATTGCTCTCGAGCACGTGTTGGGCCAGCAGCTCGCGCTTGGCGGCCTGGGCTTCGGTCAGGGTGTCGAAAGCGGCAACGAGTGTATGAGTCATGCGTCTCTCTCTTTGCAGGTAATGGAACTGGAGGTCCGGTCGGCGACAGGCGTGTCGCCTTGCGGGTCGTCGGTCGATGCCTCGCGGTGCGTGAGCACGATGTCTTCACGACGCAGGCTGACCGTCTGTTGAAACGGAACGTCTTCGACGAAAGGCCGGATATGCAGCTCTTCCTTGAGCACCAGGCGCTTTTCGACGACGAGCACTTCTTCGAGTACAGGAATGATGGTCACGCCGTCTTCGATCCGCGTCTGCGGCGGGTGGTCCCGGTCCACCGGCGTGCCTTTGACGACACGCTCGACCGACGCCCCTTCTCGACGCAGGGTGTCGTTGATCACCTGTTCATGCGCATGCACCTGTTTGTCCACGGTCGTGGTGCCCGTGACAATGGTCCGCTTCGACAGGCTGGCCACTTCCTCCAGTACAGGAATGGGCGCTTGGTGATGATCGGGCCGGGAGTCCATGACGCGAATCGTTTCCTCGAAATCTCATGGGTTACCCTTAACCTGAGTGACGCGCATGCGCCTCGGTTCAACCGAACCGCCCTCATCGGCCGACGAATGGTCGTCAGCTCCCTCCCCTGGGCGGCGCAAGACTTTGCCCGACAAAACCCGGATAATGCCCACCTCTCGTTCCCCCAGGCTTCTTTTCGTGGTCTTCATCCGTGCCGGGTGTCGGCTGCGTCATGCCTTTTCGTTTCACTCGTGCTCACGGTGCCGCCTGCAATGGAAATCAAAGTCAACTTCCTCGACAACCTGCGACTTGAAGCCAAGTTCGACGATTTCACGGTGGTGGCCGACCAGCCGATTCGCTACAAGGGCGACGGCTCCGCCCCAGGTCCGTTCGACTACTTCCTGGCCTCCTCGGCCCTGTGCGCGGCCTACTTCGTCAAGCTGTACTGCCAGAGCCGCGACATCCCGACCGACAACATCCGTCTGTCGCAGAACAACATCGTCGACCCTGAGAACCGCTACCAGCAGATCTTCAAGATCCAGATCGAGCTGCCCGCCGACCTGGCGGACAAGGACCGCCAGGGCATCCTGCGCTCCATCGAGCGCTGCACCGTGAAGAAGGTGGTGCAGACCGGCCCCGAGTTCGTCATCGAAGCGGTCGACGACCTCGACGCCGACGCCCAGGCCCTGCTGATGCCGGCCCTCGACACCTCGGGCCACACCGAGGTCCTGGGCAAGGACCTGCCGCTGGAGCAGACCATCGCCAACCTGTCCGCACTGATCGCCGACCTGGGGATGAAGATCGAGGTCGCCTCCTGGCGCAACATCGTGCCCAACGTCTGGTCGCTGCACGTGCGCGATGCGCAGTCGCCGATGTGCTTCACCAACGGCAAGGGCGCCAGCAAGGAAGCCGCCCTGGCGTCGGCGCTGGGCGAGTTCATCGAGCGGTTGAACTGCAACTTCTTCTACAACGACCAGTTCTGGGGCGAGGACATCGCCAACGCCGCCTTCGTGCACTACCCCAGCGAGCGCTGGTTCAAACCGGGGCGCCGCGATGCCTTGCCCAAGGAGATCCTCGACGCCCACTGCCTGGCCATCTACAACCCCGACGGCGAACTGCGTGGCTCGCACCTGTACGACACCAACTCCGGTAACACCGAGCGCGGCATCTGCGCGCTACCGTTCGTGCGCCAGTCCGATGGCGAGACGGTGTACTTCCCGTCCAACCTGATCGAGAACCTGTACCTGAGCAATGGCATGAGCGCCGGCAACACGCTGTTCGAGGCCCAGGTGCAGTGCCTGTCGGAAATCTTCGAGCGCGCGGTCAAGCGCGAGATCCTCGAGGGCGAACTGGCCCTGCCCGACGTGCCCGAGCAGGTGCTGGCCAAGTACCCTTCGATCCTGGCGGGCATTCGCGGCCTCGAGGAACAGGGCTTCCCGGTGCTGGTCAAGGACGCCTCGCTCGGCGGCGAATTCCCGGTCATGTGCGTGACCTTGATGAACCCGCGCACCGGTGGTGTGTTCGCCTCGTTCGGCGCGCACCCGTGCCTGGAAGTGGCGCTGGAACGCAGCCTCACCGAACTGCTGCAGGGCCGCAGCTTCGAGGGCCTGAACGACTTGCCGCGCCCGACCTTCGAGAGCCAGGCGCTGACCGAGCCGAACAACTTCGTCGAGCACTTCATCGACTCCAGCGGCGTGGTGTCCTGGCGCTTCTTCAGCGCCAAGGCCGACTTCGACTTCGTCGAGTGGGACTTCTCCGAGCAAGGCCAGGCATCCACCGCCGACCAGGCCGCCGCGCTGTTCGGCATTCTCGAAGCGCTGGGCAAGGAGGTCTACATGGCGGTGTATGACGACCTGGGCGCCGCGGCCTGTCGCATCCTGGTGCCGGGCTACTCGGAGATCTACCCAGTCGACGACCTGATCTGGGACAACACCAACAAGGCGCTGGCCTTCCGTAGCGACATCCTCGACCTGCACCGCCTGGACGACACGCGCCTGCAAGCGCTGCTCGAGCGCCTGGAGGACTGCGAGGTGGACGACTACACCGACATCGCCACGCTGATCGGGGTGGAGTTCGACGACAACACGGTCTGGGGCCAGCTGACGATCCTCGAGCTGAAGCTGCTGATCCACCTGGCGCTGCAGCAGTTCGAAGAGGCCCTGGACCTGGTCGGTGCGTTCCTGCAGTACAACGACAACACCCTCGACCGGGGCCTGTTCTACCAGGCCATGAGCGCCGTGCTGGAAGTGGTGCTGGACGACGAGCTGGAGATGGCCGATTTCGAGGGCAATTTCCGCCGCCTGTTCGGTGATGCGCGCATGGACGCGGTGCTGGGGTCGGTCGACGGCAGCGTGCGTTTCCACGGCCTGACCCCGACCAGCTCGAAACTCGAAGGGCTGGACCGCCACCTGCGCCTGATCGACAGCTACAAGAAGCTGCACGCGGCCCGTGCCCGTGCGGCCGGCCTGAACGACTGAGCCTGTCAACGCGACGCGAGTGGGCAGCCCGGCGGCCGCCCCTCACGTGGTAGAGTGCGGGCGTTCATCGCCTGCAGGATCTCTCCCATGCCACAGCCTTCTTCAGACGCTCACCTGCCCAGCTGGGCCGAGGTCAGCGACCGTCATCCGTGCGACGCCCTGCTGCTGGGCAACGGCGCCAGCCGGGCGATCTGGAAACCGTTCGGCTATTTTTCGCTGTTCGAGCAGGCCCAGCAGGTCCGGCACAAGGCGCTGGGCGTCAGCGACCAGGCCTTGTTCAAGTCGCTGGGCAGTGAACTGTTCGAACCGGTGCTCAGCGCGCTCAACACCACGGTGCGCGCCAACGCCGCCCTGGCCATTGGCTCGACGGCGCCGCTCAACCGCTACTACTCGATCAAGGAAGCGCTGATCCACGCCGTGCGCGCGGTGCATGTGCCGTTCGGGCGCCTGCCCGAGCCGACCCTGCAACGCCTCAACACCGAGCTGCGCCGCTACGCTCGCGTCTATACCAGCAACTACGACCTGCTCCTGCCCTGGGCCGTGCAGCAGGCGCCCGACGGCTTCGCCAGTCACTTCGACGAGCAGGGCTTCTTCGACGTGCGCCAGCGGACCGGCACGGGCACGCAGGTGCTGCATCTGCACGGCGGCTTGCACCTGCTCAAGCTGCCCGATGGCAGCACGCGTCAGCGCGCGGCACGTGGCAGCGAGCTGCTCGATGGCTTCGCCGTCAACCTGCCAGGGGAAGTGCCGCTGTTCGTCAACGAAGGGCCGAGCGACGACAAGCTCCGGGTCATCCGCCAATCGGACTACCTGAGCGCGAGCCTGGGCGAGCTGGCACGCGAGCGGCGCGGGCTGTGCCTGCTGGGCCAGCACCTGGACAACGGCGACCAGCACCTGCTCGAGGCCATTCGCCAGGCCCGCCCCAAGCACCTGGCCATCGGCTTGCGGTCACTGGGCGAGGCGGCGATCCTCAACCAGAAACGCCACTTCGGCGAACGCTTCGCCGGGCTCGCCAGCACGCCGGTGCATTTCTTCGATGCCGCCAGTCACCCCTTGGCGATGCAGGACCTGGCCGTGGCCGTACCGACCCCGCGGCGCTAGCGGCAGCGGGCTTCAGTGCGCCGCAGCGATCGGCTGGGCGAGCCAGCCATCGGCGCGCAGCAGGGTTTCCAGGCAATGCTCGCGCACGCCATAGAAGCGCTTCAAGTCGTCGATCCGGGCCAACTGCGCCGCGTTGTCGCCCGGCTGGGCGCGCTTGACCGCCAGGATCATCTTGTTCTTGTTGGTGTGCTCCAGCGAGATGAACTCAAAGACCTTGGTCTCGTAGCCGCAGGCCTCGAGGTACAACGCGCGCAAGCCATCGGTCAGCATTTCGGCCTGCTGGCCCAGGTGCAGGCCGTACTGCAGCATCGGCTGCAGGACGTCGGGGCTGTGCAGCTGCGGGCGGATCTGCTTGTGGCAGCACGGTGAGCACATGATGATCGTCGCGCCGCAGCGGATACCGGTGTGGATCGCATAATCGGTGGCCACGTCGCAGGCATGCAGGGCAATCATCACGTCGATCGCCGCGGGCACTACGCTGCGCACGTCACCGCATTGAAAATCCAGACCGGGATGGTCCAGCCGCGCGGCCGCGCCGTTGCACAGTGTCACCAGCTCCTGGCGCAACTCCACGCCCGTGACCTGGGCCTGGCGGCCGAGTCGGTCGCTGAGGTAGTCGTGGATGGCGAAGGTCAGGTAGCCCTTGCCGGAGCCGAAGTCGGCGACCTTCACCGGCTGCCCGGCGTCCAGTGCGGCGTTGCCCAGGGCATGGTCGAAGACTTCGATGAACTTGTTGATCTGCTTCCACTTGCGCGACATCGACGGGATCAATGCCCCTTGCGCATCGGTCACGCCCAGGTCGCGCAGGAACGGGCGTGACAGGTCCAGGTAGCGCTTCTTCTCCCGGTCGTGGCCGGTCGAGGCCTGCTCGCGGGCCACGGGCGTGCCGTGCTGCTGGAGCATCGGCTTGCCCTTCTTGCTGAAGGTCAACTGGGTCTCGCCCTCGTCGCTGAACAAATGCGCGTTGCGAAAGCTGCCGGGCAGCAGCTCGGCCACGGCCTCGAGCGCCTGCGCCGTAGGCAGGTTACGGGTAATATCGCGGGTCTGGTGACGGTAGACCAGCGACAGGCAGTCCTGGTCCTTGATCCGCACCGGCTTGGCGATGAGCCGCTGCAAGGTCTCGTCGGCGCCGACGGGGCGCGCCAGGACCAGCTTGCTCAGGTGCTGCCCCTCGAGCGCAGCGGCCAGCAGGGCCAGGAACCGGTCACGCGCATCGAGCGTGGAAGCAGCAGGGGGTGTCACGGACATGGGACGGGGTGCCTCGAAGATCGAATGACGCGCCGCAGGCGCTGTGGCCGGCATTCTACGTCGAGGCGCTACCGGGCGCAGCCTTTGTCGATGGGCGCACCGAGTTGCGCTGTTTTTCACCTGCACACAGGGATGCACCGATGTCATCGTACGCTTTCGAACTGGTCATGCTGGCGGCCGTCCTGCACGCGCTGTGGAACGCCATCGTCAAGGCCGGCCAGGACACCTTCCTGACGACCATGCTGGTCACCACCTGCGCCGCCCTGTGGGCCGCCGCTGCCCTGCCCTTCCTGCCGGCACCGGCACCGGCACCGGCGAGCTGGCCGTTCATCGTCGCCTCGGCGCTGTTGCAGGTGCTCTACTACGCCTTGGTCGCGCGCATCTATCGCGTCGCCGACATGAGCCAGACCTACCCCTTGATGCGGGGTGTCGCGCCACTGCTGGTGGCCATGTTCGGCACGCTCGTGCTGGGCGAACACCTCACGGTGGGCGCCTGGCTGGGCATCGGTGTGATCTGCCTGGGCATCCTGCTGACCCTGGCAGGCGCTCGGGCGCAGCGTCGGGATGGGCTGGGGCTGGCGCTGCTCACCCCCCTGCTGATCGCGACCTACACCCTGGTCGATGGCGCGGGTGTACGCCTGTCGCAATCGCCGATCGCCTACACGCTGTGGATCTTCCTGCTGGGCGGCGCGGTGATCGCCGGGTGGGCGGGGCTGACCCGCGGGCGCCGTTTGCTGCGCTATGCCCGTGGCAATGCGCACCTGGGTGCCATCGGCGGCTTCGGCACGTTGGCCGCCTATGCGCTGGCTCTGCAGGCCATGACCCTGGCGCCGGTGTCGATGGTCGCCGCCTTGCGCGAAAGCTCGATCCTGTCCGCCACTCTGATCGCCTGGTGGGTGCTCAAGGAACCGGTGGGCCGGGCACGCTGGGTGTCGGTGGGGGTGATCCTGGTGGGGGTGGTGGTGTTGCGGTTGGCGTGAGGATTGGGTCGGATTTGCATAAGCAGCTGTCCTTTCCTGCTCGGCACATGGACCACCGCGTGGGCTGATGTGTGGGCCTTGCAGGCCCAATC
>JAQZAY010000123.1 GCA_029239415.1 Pseudomonas sp.
GTGCTCAGTTGCAGATAGCCGGAAAACGGCGTGGAGCAGGCGGCGCGTACTGCCTGATAGGCGGTCCAGGGATCCCCGGCGCAGGCCGCACGAAAGCGCTGGGTAAGGTTGACCTGATAGCAATCGCCCGCCTGGATGTAGGCCTGCACCGTCTCGAATGCCCGTCGATACTGCTCTGAGGTCTGATCCGGTGTCATCGGCGACTGCAGGCGGAAGGGCTGCGCCTGGTCTCGGGCCGGTCGGTCGAACAGGTCGGTCAGGCGTTGCCGTTCGCATGCCTGCAGCGCGGGATGGAACATCAGGTGGCTGGTCTGCCGTTGATGGTCGCTGATCAGGGCCCAGCCATACAGGCCGAGGCTGGCGTGCGGCAGGTCGAGATCGTCGTGGTTGGGGTGTGGCAGGTTCTCCAGCCGGCGGCCGAAATCGTAGCTCAGGTAGCCGATTAGGCCGCCGGCGAACGGTAGTTCGCAGCCATCGGGCAATTGCGCGTGACCCAATCCGGCCAATGCCTGGCGCGCACGGTGCAGATACTGCTGGCCGGATTCATCGGCTTGAACGCTGAGCGTCTGCAGAGGCCAGGCGCTGATCAGGTCGAAGCGGCCGCGTTGGGCAATCGGCTGCGCACTGTCGAGCAGTACCGCGCCGGGGGCATGGCGGACCACAGCGAAATAGGGCGCCGGATCGGCCAGGTAGGGCAGGGCGTGGAGCAAGCAGGTCGGCATGATAGATCGGTGGCCAGTGGCGGGGCTGGGATTGTAATGCACCCGGCCGCTCGTGTGCGGGCGGCGTGGCGTCCGGTCTCAGCTCGTCACGGCAGGCACGTGACCGAACAGCGCCTGGACGAACCGCGTGCGTTCTTCCACGGTTTCGACGAGGCCTTCGGCGGCCAGTTCTTCCAGGTGTTTTTCCACGGCCTGGGTGCGCAGGGTCAGGCCGCAATCGTTGGCGATCTGGATGTTCAGCCCGGGGCGGGCGTTGAGCTCCAGGATCAGCGGGCCTTTTTCCTGGTCCAGGACCATGTCGACGCCGATGTAGCCCAGCCCGCAGAGCTCGTAGCAGCCCGCCGCCAGACGCATGAAACCGTCCCAGTTGGGCAGTTGCACACCGTCCACCGCGTTGGTGGTGTCGGGGTGCTTGCTGATGATGTTGTTGAGCCAGGTACCGCGCAGGGTCACCCCGGTGGCCAGGTCGACGCCCACGCCAATGGCACCCTGGTGCAGGTTGGCCTTGCCGCCCGATTGCCGGGTCGGCAGGCGCAGCATGGCCATGACCGGGTAGCCCATGAGCACGATGATGCGGATGTCCGGCACGCCTTCGTAGCTGATGCTCTTGAAGATCTGGTCGGGAATCACCCGGTATTCGATCAGCGCGCGATCGCGGTGCCCACCCAGTGAATACAGGCCGGTGAGAATGCTGGAGATCTGGTGCTCGATGTCGGCGCGGCTGATGATCTTGCCCGACACGGTGCGAAAGCGCTCCTCGAAGCGGTCGGCGACCACCAGGATGCCGTCCCCGCCGGCCCCCTGGGCAGGCTTGACCACGAAGTCACTGCGCCCGCCGATGATCTCGTCCAGACGGTCGATCTGTTTTTCCGTGGAAATCACACCGAACATCTCGGGCACGTGAATGCCTGCGGCGATGGCGCGCTCCTTGGTGATGATCTTGTCATCGACGATGGGGTAGAGGCTGCGCCGGTTGTACTTGAGCACATAGTCGGCGTTGCGCCGGTTGATGCCCATGATGCCGCGGGCCTCCAGCGCCTTCCAGGTCTTCCACAAACCGAACATCAGGAATCGGCCTGCTTGAGGAATGCCTTGAAACGGACCAGTTCGGTCAGCCGGTAGCCCCGATAGCGGCCCATGGCAAGCATGAAACCGACCAGAATCAAGAGGATCGCCGGGAAGGTGAACACGAAGTAGACCAGTTCCGGAACGCTCATCAGGATGTGCGCCAGGGACGCGGCGAACAGCGTGCCCACGGCGACCTTCAGGGCGTGCCCGCTGCCGCGTTCTTCCCAGGTGATCGACAGGCGCTCGATGGTCATGGTCAGGATCACCATCGGGAACAGCGCCACGGACAGCCCTCGCTCGAGCCCGAGCTTGTGGCTGAACAGGCTGATGGCGGCGATCAGCACCACCACGAACGTCAGCACCACCGACAGGCGCGGCAGCATCTGCAGCTTCAGGTGCTCCAGGTACGATCGCAGCGACAGGCCCAGGGCCGTGATCACCGTGAACAGGATGATGCCGAAGCCCAGTTGCGTCTCGCGGAAGGCCAGGGCGATCAGCACCGGGGTGAACGTGCCCAGGGTCTGCAGGCCGATCAGGTTGCGCAGCACCAGGATCACCAGCACCCCGATCGGGATCATCACCATGATCATGAAGGTCTGCTGGGTCTGCAGCGGCAGGCTGTACAGCGAGTACTCGAGGAAGTCGGCGTCGGTGTTCTCGTCGGTCAGCTTGGCCAGGCGGATGGCGTTCATCTCGCTGTTGTTCATGCTGAAGGTCACGTTGGCCTTCTTGCCGCCGTCGACGGTGATCAGGTTGTCATCGCCGGTCCACCACAACAGGCGGTCGCTGGGCAGGCCTTGCTCGCCGGTGTCCGGGTTGAAGTACAGCCAGTCGTTGCCGTTGAAGCTGCGCAGCCACAGTTCAGGCGTCTGCGGCACGTCGGCGACCAGGCGGATGGTATGGACTTTCTCCATCGGCACATGGGCGATGGACAGCAGCAGGTCGATGACCTTGGCCTTGTTCAGGGCCGAGGTGTCGCCGGCCAGCAGCAGCTTGACGTTGTCGTCGTTGAGGTTGTTGACCCGCTTGATGGTCTCGCCGACAAAGGTCTCGACATCGGCCGAGTGCTGGCGGATAGGCGCCATCAGGGCCTCGGCGGCGATCTTTTCGGGGCCCTCGACGGCCAGGCTGTCACGGAAGGTCGGGCCCTTGACCGTGGCCTTCTCGGTGCTGTAGCGCTTGGTCAGCACCAGGCGGTAGTAGAGGGTCTGGTTGCCGCTGGCGCGACGGGCCGACCAGGTCACCTTGCGGTTGCCGTCGGCACGGTTGACGCTCACGCCATAGTTGTTGGAGATGAAGCTCTCGTTGAGGCTGACGTAGTCGCGGTTCAGCGGCGGCACGAACATCTGGATCTTGACCGGGTCCTTGGGGCTGGCGACGAACTCGACCTTGGCGTCGATGTTCCACAGGTCGTCGGTCTCGTCCTCGGTCACCGGGATGCCGAGGAAGAAGATCTGGTAGGCCGTGACCAGTACGCCCAGCAACACCAGCACGGTGATCAGGACTTTCAGGTGGAGGGTAAGAGAGCGCATCGGATCTACTCTGCGGTGTGAGCGACAGTGGCACAGGCAGGTTTGCCGGCCGCGTATTTTAGGCTTGGGTCGACCATGGCATCGAAGTGCTTGAGCGCTTCGGAACCGACCAGCAGCGGGAACTGGAACGCGCTGCGGTCGGTGAGGTTGACTTCGATGGTGCGCAGGTTGCGACCCATGCAGATATCAAGTTCGATCACGGGACGGGCGGTATAGGCCTTGCCCTCGTCCGGGTCGAAGTCGCCGGCGCGCCGCTTGATCTTGCTGACGCGGGCCAGGGGGCGTTCTATCGGGTGCGAATGGGCGGCGTCGATCGCCAGGTAGAAACGCACCCAGCTCTCGCCATTGCGCTTGAAGCGCTTGATGTCGCGAGCACTGAGCGAGGCGGTCTTGGCGCCGGTGTCGAGCTTGGCGGCGACTTCAAGGTCGAGGTCGGCCAGGCGGGCGTATTCGTTGAGACCGTACACGGTCTTCTCCACTGCCTGGCCGAGGGCCGGCAGCAAGGAAAGGCAAAACAGCAGTAGAAGGGGTGTGAGTCTCATAATCCTGGCGCGGTGCTGTGCGGTGTTCGTGGCAAGGCGACTGGGCAGTACTGCGCAAGCTTCCTCGTTGATCTGTCGACAGTATGAAATCTGGCAGCAGACACACTATCCATACATCTGGGAGGCGCGGCATTCTATCACGCTGTCGTATGGACGCCAGCGCGTCGCACTCTGACAGCGTGGGCAGCCAATAAGTTCGGCATTAGACAATTGTCGACAATGCCTAACTTGTCTTTGACTCACATGTCCGAAGAAGCTATTTTTGACACCATTGATTCGCAAGGTGTCGACAATATGCTGGAAGCTACCCAAGACGTCACAGCCGCAAGCGTCGAAACGGAAACCTTGTCCGAAAACGTCTTCCGGCGCATCCAGTCGGCGATCGTCAAGGGCGAGATCGCCCCGGGCAGCAAGATCTCCGAGCCAGAGCTGGCGCGCACCTACGGCATCAGCCGCGGCCCGCTGCGCGAGGCCATCCACCGGCTGGAGGGCCAGCGCCTGCTGGTGCGCATACCGCATGTCGGGGCGCGCGTCGTGTCGCTGAGCCATGCCGAGCTGATCGAACTGTACGAAATCCGCGAGTCGCTCGAGGGCATGGCCTGTCGCCTGGCTGCCGAACGCATGAGCGTGGCCGAGGTCGACGAGCTGCGCCGGGTGCTGGAGACCCATGAGCAAGATGCCTGCTTCCAGGCGGGCATCGGCTACTACCAGCAGGAAGGCGACTTCGACTTTCATTACCGGATCATCCAGGGCAGCGGCAACCGTACCCTGGTGCAGATGCTCTGCGGCGAGCTGTACCAGCTGGTGCGCATGTACCGCATCCAGTTCTCCGCCACGCCCAACCGGCCACGCCAGGCCTTTGCCGAGCACCACCGGATTCTCGACGCCATTGCCGAAGGCGACGGCGAACTGGCCGAACTCTTGATGCGCCGGCACATCGGCGCGTCCAAGCGCAATATCGAGCGTCATTACCAGGACGCCAACAACAACAGCCCGAGGTGAGTCATGACCCACAAAAGCAGTCCCGGCCAGCGCTTTCGCGAAGCGGTCGCCGCCGAGCATCCGTTGCAGGTGGTCGGCGCGATCAACGCCAACCATGCCCTGCTCGCCAAGCGCGCAGGCTTCAAGGCCATCTACCTCTCGGGCGGTGGCGTGGCGGCGGGCTCGCTGGGCCTGCCTGACCTGGGCATCAGCGGCCTGGACGACGTGCTGACCGATGTGCGGCGCATCACCGACGTCTGCGACTTGCCGCTGCTGGTGGATGTCGACACCGGCTTCGGCGCATCGGCGTTCAACGTGGCGCGTACCGTGCGCTCGATGAGCAAGTTCGGTGCCGCGGCGATCCACATCGAGGACCAGGTCGGCGCCAAGCGCTGCGGTCACCGGCCGAACAAGGAGATCGTCCCGCAGCAGGAGATGGTCGACCGCGTCAAGGCTGCTGTCGATGCGCGCCTGGACGACAGCTTCGTGATCATGGCGCGTACCGATGCCCTGGCCGTCGATGGCCTCAACGCCGCCCTCGACCGTGCTGCCGCCTGCGTCGAGGCCGGTGCCGACATGATCTTCCCCGAAGCCATTACCGAGCTGGCGATGTACAAGACGTTTGCCGAGCGGGTAGGGGTGCCGATCCTGGCCAACATCACCGAGTTCGGCGCCACGCCACTGTACACCACCGAAGAGCTGGCCTCGGTCGACGTGTCGCTGGTGCTGTACCCGCTGTCGGCGTTCCGCGCCATGAACAAGGCGGCGGAGAACGTGTACGCCACGCTGCGCCGCGAGGGCACGCAGAAGAATGTGCTCGACAGCATGCAGACGCGCATGGAGCTCTACGATGCCATCGGGTATCACGCGTTCGAGCAGAGCCTGGATGCGTTGTTTGCGCAGAAGAAGGGCTGAGCTCTGCAGGTACCTGTACTGGCCTCTTCGCTGCGGTTCGGCGCCCCGACAAGCCAGCTCCCACAGGTACTGTGTGGGTACAGGTACTCCACGATTAGCCAGAAAACACCCAATAAAAATTTCAAGAAAATGGAGAACACCATGGCCGAAGCAAAACAACTCAGTGGCGCAGGCCTGCGCGGCCAGGTCGCCGGGCAGACCGCGCTGTCCACCGTCGGCCAGGCCGGGGCCGGCCTGACCTACCGGGGCTACGACGTCCGTGACCTGGCGGCCCACGCCGAATTCGAGGAAGTCGCCTACCTGCTGCTCTATGGCGAACTGCCAAGCCAGGCCGAGCTGGAGCAATACAAGCTCAGGCTCAAGTCGCTGCGCGACCTGCCCCAGGCGCTCAAGGAAGTGCTCGAACGCATCCCCGCCACTGCCCACCCGATGGACGTGATGCGTACCGGCTGCTCGCTGCTCGGCACCCTGGAGCCGGAGCACAGCTTCGAGCTGCAGCGCGACAAGACCGACCGCCTGCTGGCCGTGTTTCCCGCGATCATGTGCTACTGGTACCGCTTCAGCCACCACGGCGTGCGCATCGATTGCACCAGCGACGAGCCCACCGTGGGCGGGCACTTCCTGCAGCTGCTGCACGGCAAGCAGCCCAGCGCGCTGCACGTCAAGGTGATGAACGTCTCGCTGATCCTCTACGCCGAGCACGAATTCAACGCCTCGACCTTTACCGCCCGCGTCTGCGCCTCCACCTTGTCCGACCTGTACTCCTGCGTCACCGCCGCCATCGGTACCCTGCGCGGCCCATTGCACGGCGGCGCCAACGAAGCGGCGATGGAGCTGATCGAGCGCTTCCAGAGCCCGCAGGAGGCGGTGGCCGAACTGCTCAGGATGCTCGAGCGCAAGGACAAGATCATGGGCTTCGGCCATGCCATCTACAAGGAGTCCGACCCGCGCAACGAGGTGATCAAGGGCTGGTCGAAGCAGCTTGCCGACGAGGCGGGCGACAGCGTGCTGTATCCGGTGTCCGAGGCCATCGACCAGACCATGTGGGAGCAGAAGAAACTGTTTCCCAACGCCGACTTCTACCATGCCTCGGCCTACCACTTCATGGGTATCCCGACCAAGCTGTTCACCCCGATCTTTGTCTGCTCGCGCCTGACTGGCTGGGCGGCGCACGTGTTCGAGCAGCGCGCCAACAACCGCATCATCCGACCGAGCGCCGAATACACCGGCGTCGAACAGCGCAAGTTCGTGCCGGTCGAGCAACGCTGAGACAGAGAGGCGCCCACGCCGTACCTGTGGGAGCTGGCCTGCCAGCGAATGCGCAAGCGCGGGCACCTGCGTTGCCCGATCCGACGCATTCGCGGGCAAGCCCGCTCCCACAGGTGCGGCGCAAGCCTTCCGATTACCGTGAGCGAGCCTGATCCCGCATGAATACACACTACCGCAAGAACCTTCCCGGCACCGACCTTGACTACTTCGACGCCCGCGCGGCCGTCGAGGCGATCAAGCCCGGCGCCTATGATCGGCTCCCGTACACCTCCCGCGTACTGGCCGAAAACCTGGTGCGCCGCTGCGACCCGGCGAGCCTCGAGGTGTCCCTGGGGCAGCTGATCGAGCGCAAGCGCGACCTCGACTTCCCGTGGTTCCCGGCGCGCGTGGTCTGCCACGACATCCTCGGCCAGACCGCCCTGGTCGACCTCGCCGGCCTGCGTGACGCCATCGCGGACATGGGTGGCGACCCTGCCCAGGTCAACCCGGTGGTGCCGGTGCAGCTGATCGTCGATCATTCGCTGGCGGTCGAGTGTGGCGGCCATGATCCGCAGGCGTTCGAGAAGAACCGCGCCATCGAAGACCGGCGCAACGAAGACCGCTTCCATTTCATCGACTGGACCAAGAAGGCCTTCAGGAACGTCGAGGTGATCCCGCCAGGCAACGGCATCATGCACCAGATCAACCTGGAGAAGATGTCGCCGGTGATCCACAGCGACCGCGGCGTGGCCTATCCAGACACCTGCGTGGGCACCGACAGCCATACCCCGCACGTCGATGCCCTGGGTGTGATCGCCATCGGGGTGGGAGGGCTCGAGGCCGAGAACGTCATGCTTGGCCGTGCCTCGTGGATGCGCCTGCCTGAAATCATCGGCGTGGAGCTGGCTGGCAGGCTGCAGCCGGGCATCACGGCCACCGACCTGGTCCTGGCCCTCACCGAGTTCCTGCGCCAGCAGCGGGTGGTCGGCGCCTATCTGGAGTTCCATGGCGAAGGCGCCCGGGCCCTGACCCTGGGCGACCGCGCGACCATTTCCAACATGGCCCCGGAATACGGCGCCACCGCAGCGATGTTCGCCATCGACCCGCAGACCCTCGACTACCTGAGGCTGACCGGTCGCGAAGACGCGCAGGTCAAGCTCGTCGAGACCTATGCCAAGGCAGCTGGGTTGTGGGCCGACAGCCTGGTCGATGCAGAGTATGAGCGGGTGTTGCATTTCGACCTGTCCGCGGTGGTCCGCAACATGGCCGGGCCATCCAACCCCCACGCGCGGGTGGCCACCGGCGACCTGGCGGCCAGGGGCATCGCCGGGGCCTGGGAAAACGTGCCCGGGCAGATGCCCGACGGTGCCGTGATCATCGCCGCGATCACCAGCTGCACCAACACCAGCAACCCGCGCAACGTCATCGCCGCCGGCCTGCTGGCACGCAATGCCAACCGCCTCGGACTGGCTCGCAAGCCCTGGGTGAAGTCGTCCCTGGCGCCTGGCTCCAAGACAGTCAAGCTGTACCTGGAGGAGGCCGGCCTGGAGCAAGAGCTGGAGCAGCTGGGCTTTGGCATCGTCGCCTTCGCCTGCACTACCTGCAACGGCATGTCTGGCGCGCTCGACCCTGTCATCGAGCGGGAGATCATTGACCGCGACCTGTACGCCACGGCAGTGCTCTCGGGCAACCGCAACTTCGATGGGCGCATCCATCCCTACGCCAAGCAGGCCTTCCTGGCCTCGCCACCGCTGGTGGTCGCGTACGCCATCGCCGGCACCATCCGCTTCGACATCGAGAAGGATGTGCTGGGGGTAGTCGACCGCAAGGAGATCCGCCTCAAGGACATCTGGCCAACGGACGAGGAAATCGACGCGGTGGTACGTGCCGCGGTCAAGCCCGAGCAGTTCCGCCAGGTCTACATTCCCATGTTCGCCATCGAGCCAGACACCGGGCCCAAGGTCGCGCCGCTGTACGAATGGCGCCCGATGAGCACCTACATTCGCCGCCCGCCCTACTGGGAAGGTGCGTTGGCAGGGGCGCGCACCCTCACCGGCATGCGCCCGCTGGCGGTGCTGCCCGACAACATCACCACCGACCATCTGTCGCCGTCCAACGCCATCATGGCCGACAGCGCGGCGGGCGAATACCTGGCGAAGATGGGCCTGCCCGAGGAGGACTTCAACTCCTACGCGACCCACCGCGGCGACCACCTGACCGCCCAGCGAGCCACCTTCGCCAACCCCAAGCTGTTCAACGAAATGGTGGTGCGCGATGGCAAGGTCGTGCAGGGCTCGCTGGCGCGCATCGAGCCCGAAGGGCAAGTGACGCGCATGTGGGAGGCGATCGAGACCTACATGCAGCGCAAGCAGCCGCTGATCATCGTGGCCGGTGCCGACTATGGCCAGGGCTCGTCGCGCGACTGGGCCGCCAAGGGCGTGCGCCTGGCGGGCGTCGAGGCTATCGTTGCCGAAGGCTTCGAGCGTATCCACCGCACCAACCTGGTGGGCATGGGCGTGCTGCCGCTGGAATTCAAGCCGGGCGTGGACCGCAAGACGCTGGGCATCGACGGCAGCGAGACCTTCGACGTGCTCGGCCAGCGTACGCCGCAGGCGACGCTGACCCTGGTGATCACCCGCAAGACCGGCGAGCGCCTGGAGGTCCCCGTGACCTGTCGGCTGGACACCGCCGAAGAAGTCTCGATCTATGAAGCGG
>JAQZAY010000124.1 GCA_029239415.1 Pseudomonas sp.
CAGCGAACAATGGACCGACAAGCAGACCGGTCAGAAGGTCGAAAAGACCGAGTGGCACCGTGTGTCGATGTTCGGCAAGGTTGCCGAGATCGCTGGCGAGTACCTGCGCAAGGGTTCGCAGGTGTACATCGAAGGCAAGCTGCAGACCCGCGAGTGGGAAAAAGACGGCATCAAGCGCTACACCACTGAAATCATCGTCGACATGCAAGGCACCATGCAGCTGCTGGGCAGCCGTCAGCAGAACCAGGACGGTGGCAACCAGTACAACCAGGGCGGCGGCCAGGGCGGCAACAACTACAACCAGGCTCCGCCACGCCAGCAGGCCCAGCGCCCGCAGCAGGCCCCCCAGCGCCCGGCGCCGCAGCAGCCGGCTGCCCAGCCTGCGCCTGACTTCGACAGCTTCGACGACGATATTCCGTTCTAGGATTCTGAAGTCTCGGATCAATAAAAAGCCCCTGGCCGCAAGGTCCAGGGGCTTTTTTCATCACGCGGCTAGCGGGTCAGCTTCGCTCCCCACACAGGTCCAGCACGAACCAGCGCTCGGCCGCCTGCACATCCAGCCCCGTGCCCAGCAGCGCGAACATCTTGCCCAGTGCCGCCTCGCGGGTCATGCCGCCGCCACTCACCAGCCCGGTATCACGCAAGCGGCTGCCAGCAGCGTAGGTGCCGAACTCCACCGCGCCCTCGGGGCACTGGCTGATCGCGGCGATCAGCACGCCGTTCTGGCGGGCGTCACGCAAGGCGTCGAGCAGGGCCTGGTCGTCCGACGGGCCGGTGCCGCTGCCGTAGCATTCGAGCAGCAGGCCCTGGGCGCCGGTGGCCAGCAGGGCTTGCACATGCTGCGCCTGCAGGCCGGGAAACACCGGTAGCACGACCAGGTTCACCGTCTCGCGGACCTGGCGATAGTCGAGGAACGCCGGGATCGACTCGGCTTTTTCACCCTCGCGGTGGCGGGGCAGGGCCACGAAGGCATCGAACGCCTCGCTGCGCAGCTTCGAGGTGCGCGCGCCGTGCAACAGCTGGCCGTTGAAGTACAACTGCACGCCGTCTTCCAGCTCGCCGGCAAACAGCTGCAAGGCACCTTCGAGATTGACCCAGGCATCGCTGCCAGGCGCGCCGGCAGGCAGCATCGAGCCGGTCAGCAGCACCGGCACCGGCAAGCCCAGCAACAGAAAGGACAGCGCCGCGGCACTGTAGGCCAGGGTATCGGTGCCATGCAGCACCAGCACGCCGTCGTGGCCATCACGCTCGACCGCCTCGACGATGGCGTCGCGCATGGCCAGCCAGTTGGCCTGCTGCATGTTGGCGCTGTCCAGCAGTGGGTCGAGCTCGCGCAGCGACCAGTTCGGCCGCGACGCATCAGGGCGTTGTGCCAGGTGCTCGCGCATCCGTGCTTCGAAGCCGCCTGCGGGCGCAAGACCCGCCGGCGTCTCGAGCATGCCGATGGTGCCGCCGGTGTAGAGGACGAGGAGGTTGTTGACTGCGCGCATGGGGCGTTCCGTGGCGAGGGGAGATGAGAAGTGGCCGCCCACGGGAGGGGCGGCCAGGGAAGCGCGAGGATATCAGCCTTGGGTCTGGACCTGGCCGGTGGCCTTGTCAGCAGCTGTTTCGAACTGTGGGTTGGCCGGCCAGGCAGTGCGGTCCAGGTCCAGGTCGGCGAACTTGGCGGAGTCGAATACCGGCTGCCTGATGCCGGCGCGGCGCTGCTCGTCGTAGTCGCGCATCACCCGCAGGCCGACCTTGAACAGCATTGCCAGGGCGATCAGGTTGACGAAGGCCAGGCAGGTCATGGTGATGTCGGCGAAGGCGAACACGGTCGACAGGTTCTGTACCGAGCCCCACACCACCAGCGCCAGCACCAGGGCGCGGTAGCCCAGCAGCACCAGGCGGTTGCGGCTGAGGAACTGCAGGCTGGTCTCGCCCAGGTAGTAGTTGTAGAGGATGCAGGTGAACACGAACAGCGACAGCGCGACGCTGACGAACAGCCTGCCCCAGTCACCGACCACGGCGGCCAGCGAGTTCTGGGTCAGGACGATGCCATCGCCTTCGAAACCTGGGGTATAGAAGCCCGACAGCAGGATCAGCAGCGCGGTGCAGGTGCAGATCACGAAGGTATCGAGGAACACGCTGAAGGCCTGCACCACGCCCTGGGCACCCGGATGGCGCACGGCGGCGACGGCGGCGACGTTCGGCGCGCTGCCAAGGCCCGCTTCGTTGGCGAACACGCCGCGCTTCACGCCCATCACGATGGCGCTGCCGAGCAGGCCGCCAAACGCCGGGTCCAGGCCAAAGGCGCTCTTGAAGATGGTTTCCAGCATCGCCGGCACATGCTCGATCTGGCTGCCGATCACGTACAGGGTCACGCCGATGTAGGCCAGGGTCTTGACCGGCACCAGCAGGTCGGAGACCGACGCGATGCGCTTGATCCCGCCCAGGAAAACCACCGCCAGCAGCACGGCCAGGGCAAGGCCGGTGTGCTCCGGGGCAAAGCCGAAGGCGTTCTGCAGCGAGTGGGTCACGGTGTACGACTGCAGGCCGTTGAAGGCAAAGCCGTAGGTCACCAGCAGCAGCACCGAGAACACCATGGCCATGCGCTTGAGCTTCAGGCCATGCAGGATGTAGTAGGCCGGACCGCCGCGGTACAGGCCGTCACCGTCGGCACGCTTGTAGACCTGCGCGAGGGTGCACTCGAAGAAGCTGCTGGACATGCCCACCAGCGCGGTGACCCACATCCAGAACACCGCGCCCGGGCCGCCGAGCGTCACGGCGATGCCGACGCCCGCGATGTTGCCCGCGCCGACACGGCCGGCCAGGCTCAGCATCAGCGCCTGGAACGAGCTGAGCTGCCCTGCCTGGCCCTTCAGGGATTCCTTGAACACACCGAACATGTGCCCGAAATGCCGGAACTGCACGAACCGCGAGCGAAGGGTGAAATAGCCGCCGAGTCCGACGATCAGTACGATGAGGAGTTTCCCCGAGAGGAAGTCGTTGAGCATTTCGAGCATGGTGAAGCCCTCGATTCTTGTTTTTTTGCGTGAAAGACCGCAGCGGTGTCGTAGCACCGCACCTTGTGGGGCGAATGGTTGGTCATGACAAGAGTCGTTACAATTTCGCAGGTTGCTCTGATTTGATGCGACCTGATGCTAGAATGGCGTCAGACGCATCATCTGGAAGGGCGCCCATGAGCGAACATTTCGCCGCCAACCTCAAGCTCGCCTGCAGCCATTACCGCTCTATCTCGGAGGTTTGCCGGCAGCTTGCGATCAATCGCGCGCAGTTCAACAAGTACCTGAGCGGTCAGAGCCGGCCGACCGCCTACAACCTCAAGCGTATCGGTGACTTCTTCGGCGTCGAGGACTACGAGCTGGGCCTGCCGCCCGAGCAGTTCGCCCGCCTGATCGGCGCGCGCAATACCGAGAGCCTGGCACGCCAGCAGGGCAACCCGGTCAGCGACCTGCTCGAGCCCCTGCGCGCGCATGCGGGCAACCTGTCACGCTACTGCGGCTACTACTTCGAATACTCCAACTGCATGTCGGTACCCGGCACCATCCTGCTGTCGCTGGTCCACCTGTATGAAGAGCGCGGCAGCTTCCTGTTCGAGCGCCAGGAGCGCCAGGAACGCACCAGCAGCACCGACGTCCAGGCCGAGGACTGGGTACGCTGTCGCTACCTGGGCGCTGCCTTCCAGCTGCAGGACCGCCTGTTTCTCATCGACTACGAATCGCTGACCTTCAACGAGATGAGCCAGACCATCCTCATCCCCAGTTTCAAGAGCCGCATCACGCGCCTGAACGGCCTGAAGACCGGCGTGTCGAGCGGCGACCGCCGGAACCCGGCCTGCACCCGCGTGGTCTGGGAATACCTGGGGCCTGAGATAAACCGCATCAACGCGTACCGACAGGTGAAGCTGTATCGCCCGGATGACCCGCGTATCGACGATGACGTGCGCGAACGGCTGAACGTCGGGCCGATTCGCAATGGATTGTTCGAAATCGAATGATGCCATCCTGTCGCAGGCCTCGCGTTGGACTTCCCTCGCAGGAAACCGCAATAATGTTCGCTTTCCTCGATCAACCTGTTCGGATCTGCTGACTCTATGCGAATGCGCCTGATGCTATTGGGTGGTGGAAGTGCCCTCGGGCAAGCGCTGATTCGCCTCGGAGCCGAGGAGGATGTAGCCTTCATCGCGCCGCGCCCGCCAGACACCGGCTGGAATGCGGCAAGCTTGACCCAGCTGCTCGATGACACTCGCCCGGATGCGCTGATCAACCTGGCCTACTACTTCGACTGGTTCCAGGCCGAGTCGGTCAGCGACCAGCGCCTGGCCCAGCAGGAGCGGGCGGTCGAGCGACTGGCCGAGCTGTGCCAGCACCATGAGATCAAGCTGGTGCAACCTTCGAGCTACCGCGTGTTCAACGGTTTGCGCGCGACGGCCTACAGCGAGAAAGACGAGCCCGCGCCGCTGGGCCCGCGGGGCCAGGCCTTGTTGCGCATCGAGCAGAGCGTGCGCGCCATCTGCCCGCAACACGTGCTGCTGCGCTTTGGCTGGGTGCTCGACGAGAGCATCGATGGCGCGCTGGGACGTTTCCTGACCCGCGCCGAGCAACCCCACGAATTGCTGCTGGCCGACGACCGGCGTGGCAACCCGACACCCGTGGACGACGCGGCCCGGGTGATCCTGTCGGTGCTCAAGCAGCTGGACTGCGCGGCGCCGCTGTGGGGCACCTATCATTACGCTGGTAACGAGGCAACCACGCTGTTGGCGCTGGGGCAGGCTATCCTCAGTGAAGCGGCCCAGTGGCACAAGCTGGCCGTGCAGGCGCCGACCCCGCAAGCCCACGCCTCGCGTCCCGATGCGAGCGATGAGCCGCAGCACGCGGTGCTGGCCTGCAAGAAAATCCTCCATACCTTCGGCATCAAGCCACGCGCCTGGCGCGCCGGCTTGCCGCCCCTACTGGATCGATTCTATCGTCATGGCTGATGCCCCAATTCTTATTACCGGTGGTGCCGGATTCATCGGTTCGCATGTGAGCGATGCGTTGCTGGCCAAGGGTCACGCAGTGCGTATCCTGGATGATCTCTCGACCGGCAAGCGCGCCAACCTGCAGTTGCAGCATCCGCGCCTGCAACTGATCGAAGGCGATGTCGCCGATGCCGCCCTGGTGGCCCGGGCTGCCGCCGGCTGCAAGGCCGTGGTGCACCTTGCCGCGGTGGCGTCGGTGCAGGCCTCGGTGGAGGACCCGGTCAAGACCCACCAGAGCAATTTCATCGGTACCCTGAATGTCTGCGAGGCCATGCGTCTCAATGGCATTCGCCGGGTGGTGTATGCCTCGAGCGCGGCGGTGTACGGCAACAATGGCGAAGGCCAGTCGATCACCGAAGACACGCCAAAGGCCCCGTTGACCCCCTATGCGGTCGACAAGCTGGCCGGCGAGCAATACCTGGACTTCTATCGACGCCAGCATGGGCTGGACCCGGTGGTGTTCCGCTTCTTCAATATCTTCGGGCCACGCCAGGACCCGTCGTCGCCGTACTCGGGGGTGATCAGCATCTTCGCCGAGCGAGCCACCCAAGGCATGCCCATCACGGTCTTCGGCGACGGCGAGCAGACCCGCGATTTTCTCTATGTCGGCGACCTGGTACAGGTCATGCTGCGGGCACTGGAGCTCGACGAGGTGCAAGAGGGCGCGGTGAATATCGGCCTGAACCAGGCGACCTCGCTCAACCAGCTGCTGGCAGCGCTCGAGCAAGTGGTCGGCAGCCTGCCGCCGGTTGCCTACGGCTCGGCGCGAGCTGGTGACATCCGCCATTCGCGGGCCGATAACAGCCGCCTGCTGGCGCGTTTCGGCCTGCCTGAACCGACGTCGATGGTCGATGGCTTGACCCATTTGCTAGGCAAGAGCCAGTAACGAAAAAACGGCGATCCGATCGCCTTTTTTTCGTCTGGAATCAGAACTTGTAGCCGATGCCGACCATGTAGACCCACGGGTCGACATCCACGTCGACCTTGGTTTTGCCCACGCCCAGGGCGGTCGGACCGTCGATGGTCGCCTTGGTGTCGATGTCGACGTACCAGACCGCGGCGTTGACCAGCAGGTTGTCGGTCACCATGTAGTCCATGCCCAGCTGCCCGGCGATGCCTACCGAATCCTGCAGTTTCATGTTGCTGAAGCCCTGCTGCTTGCGGGCACTGCTCAGGTCTTCATCGAAGAACAGCGTGTAGTTGATGCCCACGCCGGCGTACGGCTGGAACCTGGACGAGGCGTCCATCGGGTAGTACTGCAGCGACAGGGTCGGTGGCAACTGCTTGATGTCGGCCAGCTTGCCGTCCAGGCCGCCGCCCAGGCCCTTGACGCCTACGGTGTGCTTGAACGGTGTGGCGGCCAGCAGTTCGAGGCCGACGTGGTCGGTGAGCATGTACGCGAATGCCAGGCCCAGCTGGGTGTCGCTGGTCAGGGTCGCCTTGGTGCCAGACATCCTGGCACCATCGAGTCTCAGCTCGCCGCTGTCCTCGTTCGGGGCGGTGGTGATGGCACCGGAGCGGATGACGAAATCGCCAGCCTGGTGGGCGTTGGCGACAGGCGCGGCGAGCGCCAGGGCGACGAGCGAGGCGCCGAGCAAGGACTTGTTCATGAAGCTCCCAAAGGACGTCAAAAAATTGTGGCCCAATGGTACGGAGCTGTTTAACCGCAAAACTTGATCTGGCTCAATGAAAGGTGCGTCCTAGACGGCCCAGTGCTCATTGCAGCTCATAGGTATAGATTTTCTCGGCGTCCATCCGGTAGCCGGCGTCGGCCAGTTCGCTGCGAGTGGCCTGCACCTGCATCTGCCCTTCGATCCAGTAGGGCTGGTAGAGGTCTTCGATGCGCACGCCCATTTCGCTGAAGATGTGCACGATCTGGTTCGGCGGTGGCGGTGGCACGTGGATGCAGGCGCCGTAATAGGGCACCAGCAGGAACTCGGTGGTACGGCCTCCCTCGCTGACCTCCAGCGGCACGATGTAGCCCGGCAGCTTGACCTGTTGGCCGTCGAGCGCCTTGACCACCGGGGCGTCGGGCGCCGGCTGGGGGGCTGCTGGTGCGGACTCGGCCGCCAGGGCATCGCCGAGCCGTGACAGTTGCGAAATGTCGTGCAGTGGCGTCAATTGCGGCTCGATCCGTGGTGCGCCTTCCGGGATCAGCTGTGGCCAGTCGAGGGTGCGCGGCTCGCCCGCCCACAGAGGAGTGACGAGGAACAGCAAGAGCAGCAGCAAGGTGCGGGGCATGTCAGGTTCTCAGAGATGGATGGACAGGCCATCGGCCAACGATTGCCGATAGGCGCGCCAGGCCGGCACGCTGCCCATCAGCAACGCTGCGCCAAGGATGATCGCCAGCAGCGTCCATTCATGCGCGCTCGGCCAGGCCAGCGGCAGGTCCAGGCCGTAGTTGGCCTGGACATGGCCCCGGGCCACGGCGATACCCAGGTAGAGCAGGCCCAGCCCGGCAACGATCCCGCTCAGCGCCAGGGCCAGCGCCTCGAGCACCAGCAGCCCTGCGATATGCCAGGGTCGCGCGCCGACCGAACGCAGGATGGCCATCTCGCGGCGTCGCTCGTTGAGACTGGTGAGAATAGCCGTCAGCATGCCGATCAGCCCGGTCAGCACCACGAACAGCGAGACCACCAACAGCGCCTGCTCGGCCGTGCCCATCAGGCCCCACAGCTCCTGCAGCGCCACACCGGGCAGGATTGCCAGCAACGGCTCGCCGCGAAACTCGTTGATCTGCCGTTGCAGGCTGAAGGTGGCGATCTTGCTGTTCAGGCCCAGCATCACGGCGGTGATGGCGGTTGGCTGCAGGTCCATGGCCCGCGCCTGGTCCGCGCTGATGCGTCCGGCGCCGCGTGCCGGCACGCCGTTGTGCCAGTCGATATGGATCGCTTGCATGCCGCCCAGGCCGATGTGCAGGGTGCGATCGACCGGTGTGCCAGTGCGAGCCAGCACGCCGACCACGGTGAAGGGCTTGTCGTCGTGCTTGACCAGGCTGATCGCGGCCACGCCATGGGCCAGCACCAGCTTGTCGCCCAGCTTGTAGTGCAAGGCGTCTGCCACCTCAGCGCCCAGTACCACCTCGAAAGGATCATCGGCGAACACGCGTCCCTGGCTCAGGTGCAGGTGCTGCCTGCGCCCGTACTGATAGTGCGCGAAGTACTCGCCAGTGGTGCCCATCACCCGGTAGCCGCGGTGCGAATCGCCCAGCGAGAGCGGGATTGCCCATTTCACCCGCGGGTCCTTGGCATAGTGCTGGTAGCTGTCCCAGCGGATATTGTTGGTGGCATTGCCGATGCGAAAGACCGAGTAGAGCAGCAGGTTCACCGACCCGGAGCGAGCCCCGACGATCAGGTCGGTGCCGCTGATGGTGCTGGCGAAGCTGGTGCGGGCCTCGGTGCGCACGCGCTCGACGGCCAGCAGCAGGCACACTGACAGCGCGATGGCAAACGCGGTGAGAAAGGCGGTGAAGCGCCGGTTGGCCAGGCTGGCCAAGGCAAGGCGGAGCAGGTACATCAGGCCTCCCGGGGCGGGGTCGGGCTGGCCGCCCGATTGAGCTCGGCCAGGGACAGGTGACGGTCGAACATGGGCGCCAGGCTCTGGTCATGGCTGACGAACAGCAAGCTCGAGCCGGCGTTGCGGCACTCGTCGAACAGCAGGCGGATAAAGGCTTCGCGGGTATCGGCGTCGAGCGCCGAGGTGGGTTCGTCAGCGATCACCAGCTCTGGCTGGCCGATCAGCGCCCGCGCGGCAGCTACCCGCTGCTGCTGGCCGATCGACAGGCTGCCGGCGCGCCGGGCAAGCAGCGCCGGGTCGCTCAGTCCAAGGTGCGCCAACAGCTGGCGGGCTGCCTGGTCGACACTGCCGTGACGCTGGAGGGCACGTGCGGCTCGGCTGCGCGAGAAGCGGCAGGGCAGCTCGACGTTTTCGCGCACCGACAGGAAGGGCAGCAGGTTGAACTGCTGGAAGATGTAGCCGGTGTGATCGACCCGGAACCGATCGCGAGCGCCCTGGCCCAGCTCGCCCAGGTTCTGGTCGAGCAGGCGAACGCTGCCTTGCCCAGGGCGATTCACCCCGCCCAGCAGGCCGAGCAAGGTGGTCTTGCCGCTGCCACTGGGGCCCTTGAGAAACAGCGCCTCGCCGGTCTCCAGGCGAAAGTGCGGTATGTCCAGCAAGGGTGGCTGGCCCGGCCAGGCAAAGACCAGGTCATGCAGCTCGATCAGCGGCGCACGCATTCAGAACGCGACCACGGCCTGGGCCGGGCTGGCCTGCAGGCCTTTCTGGCCGTTGGGACCGATCAGTTGCACATTGATTGTCTGGGTGGCCGGGAAGGTCGTGAACAGAGGGCCAAGGTCGAGTCGAGCCAGTTTGCCCGGCTGGGCGCAGGTCAGTTGGTAGTGGGCGTGGATGTCAGTGTGTTCGTGGCCTGCCGCTGACGCATCGCCGAACAGCGGGCTCTGCAGGTCCTTGGCGCTTTCGCTGCAGCCAGCGTCCTGGGCAAGGCCGAACAGTGCCAGCGGTTGCTCCAGTTGCTGGCGCACGGCTGCGACCTTGGCCTTGTCGGCGTCGCTGCTGGCGGCGTGCTCGAAACCCACGAGGTTCATCGCCGGCGTGTCGAGTTCCAGCTCCAGCGTGTTGCCATCGAGTGCCACGTTCAGGCTGGCGACACCGTGCTCATGGGCAGCTGGCGACACCGTGCTCATGGGCACCGAGGCTGCCGTGCTGGTGATCGTGATCGTGATCGTGCTCGTGCTCGTCGTGGGCATGGGCCAGGGCCAAGGGGAGCAGGGCAAAGGGCAGGGCGAGCAACAGACGGCGCATGAAGGACTCCGGTACGGATGCTGAAAGATTTCGTAATGTTATAACAACTTCGGCGGCATGCACCAGTGCGCTTGGCGACGTCGGGCGAGCATGGGAGCATAGGAGCCTTGGACCCGTGGAAGGATAGAACCGTGAGAATTCGAGGACAGATCGGCGAATGGCCAGTGGACCTGACCATCGAGCTGGATCCGGCGGAGTGGGCGCAGTTGGAGCGACAGCTCAAGACGCCGGTTGCCACCCCGGCCGCGCCGACACCGCAAGCCGCGCCGCGGCAGGACGACGGGCAATGGCTGGAGGCCTGTGACCTGTTGCGCCAGGCCG
>JAQZAY010000125.1 GCA_029239415.1 Pseudomonas sp.
GTGCATGATCGACCTCGCAAAACGTCGAGGCAGGGTAGCCCAGGGCGCGGGAAATCGCACTCGCTGTTTCGCCAGGCACTGCCGGCCTGCCAGCACCAGCGCCTGGAGGCCACGGCCAGCAAGCCGGGACATCGATCGCAAGATACCCCGAAGCAAGGGTCCGGCCTTTGCTCTACGCTTAATATCCTGACCCTTACAACAAGACCAGGAGACCCATCATGCGTTACGCACATCCCGGTACCGAAGGCGCGAAGGTTTCGTTCAAGCGCCAGTACGGCAACTTCATCGGTGGTGAGTTCGTCCCGCCGGTAAAGGGTGAGTACTTCACCAACGTCTCGCCCGTCAACGGCCAGCCGATTGCCGAATTCCCCCGTTCCACTGCCGAAGACATCGACAAGGCCCTCGACGCCGCCCATGCCGCGGCCGACGCCTGGGGCCGCACCAGCGTGCAGGACCGCTCCAACGTGCTGCTGCGCATCGCCGACCGCATCGAGCAGAACCTCGAACTGCTGGCCATCACCGAGACCTGGGACAACGGCAAGCCGATCCGCGAGACCCTCAACGCCGACATCCCGCTGGCCGTCGACCATTTCCGCTACTTCGCCGGCTGCATCCGCGCCCAGGAGGGCGGCGCCGCCGAGATCAACGAAGGCACGGTGTCCTATCACATCCACGAGCCGCTCGGCGTGGTCGGGCAGATCATCCCGTGGAACTTCCCGCTGCTGATGGCCGCCTGGAAGCTCGCCCCGGCACTGGCAGCCGGCAACTGCGTGGTGCTCAAGCCGGCCGAGCAGACCCCGCTGGGCATCACGGTGCTGGCCGAACTGATCGGCGACCTGCTGCCGCCCGGCGTGCTCAACGTGGTGCAGGGCTATGGCCGCGAGGCCGGCGAGGCGCTGGCCACCAGCAAGCGCATCGCCAAGATCGCCTTCACCGGCTCCACCCCGGTCGGCTCGCACATCATGAAGTGCGCCGCCGAGAACATCATCCCCTCCACCGTCGAGCTGGGCGGCAAGTCGCCGAACATCTACTTCGAAGACATCATGCAGGCCGAGCCGAGCTTCATCGACAAGGCCGCCGAGGGCATGGTGCTGGCGTTCTTCAACCAAGGCGAAGTGTGCACCTGCCCTTCCCGGGCGCTGGTGCAAGAGTCGATCTACCCGCAGTTCATGGAAGCGGTGATGAAGAAGGTCCAGCAGATCAAGCGTGGCGACCCGCTCGACACCGACACCATGGTCGGCGCCCAGGCGTCGCAGCAGCAGTTCGAGAAAATCCTCTCCTACCTCGAGATCGCCGAACAGGAAGGCGCCGAGCTGCTGACCGGCGGCAAGGTCGAGAAACTCGAAGGTGCCCTGGCCACCGGCTACTACATCCAGCCGACCCTGCTCAAGGGCAACAACAAGATGCGCGTGTTCCAGGAAGAGATCTTCGGCCCGGTGGTCAGCGTCACCACCTTCAGGGACGAAGCCGAGGCGCTGGCGATCGCCAACGACACCGAGTTCGGCCTTGGCGCGGGCGTATGGACCCGTGACATCAACCGTGCCTACCGGATGGGGCGCGGCATCAAGGCCGGTCGCGTGTGGACCAACTGCTACCACCTGTACCCGGCGCATGCCGCGTTTGGCGGGTACAAGAAGTCGGGCGTGGGCCGTGAGACCCACAAGATGATGCTCGATCACTACCAGCAGACCAAGAACCTGCTGGTGAGCTACGACATCAATCCGCTCGGGTTCTTCTAGCGCGGTCCCGGGGCCGCTTTGCAGCCCATCGCGGGACACGCCCGCTCCCACCGGGTGAAGCCATCCACTGTGGGAGCGGGCTTGCCCCGCGATGGGCCGCAAAGCGGCCCCGGCATTTCACCGAAAACACATCGCCAGAGCCGCTCCAACCGCTCTGGCCCGCTTTCTGCAAGTCGTATCACCACTAACCGGCTTCCCCGCCAGACCAAGAAAAAAGGTGAACATCATGCCAAGCGACCACCCCGGCAGCACGCCACCAGGTTCCTCCGTCGACTTCGAGAAAGTAGGCTCGGAATACTTCCAGCAACGTGAACTGAAACAGGGCGCTGCGGGCTGGGTCCTGCTGGTGGGCCTGGGCGTGGCCTACGTGATTTCCGGCGACTATGCCGGCTGGAACTTCGGCCTGGCCCAGGGTGGCTGGGGCGGCATGTTCCTGGCCACGCTGCTGATGGCGACCATGTACCTGTGCATGTGCTTTTCGCTGGCCGAGCTGTCCTCGATGATCCCGACCGCTGGCGGCGGCTACGGCTTCGCGCGCAGCGCATTCGGGCCCTGGGGTGGCTTTCTCACCGGCACCGCGATCCTGATCGAGTACGCCATCGCGCCCGCCGCCATCGCCGTGTTCATCGGTGCCTATTGCGAGTCGCTGTTCGGCATCGGCGGGTGGATGATCTACCTGGTCTTCTACATCATCTTCATCGGCATCCACATCCTGGGCGTCGGTGAAGCGCTCAAGCTGATGTTCATCATCACCGCGGTGGCCGCGATCGCCCTGGCGGTGTTCCTGATCGGCATGGTGCCCCACTTCGACGCCAGCAACCTGTTCGACATCGCCCGGACCGACGCCATCGGCGCCAGCAGCTTCCTGCCCTTCGGCTATGTCGGGGTATGGGCGGCGATCCCCTACGCCATCTGGTTCTTCCTCGCCGTCGAGGGCGTGCCCCTGGCCGCCGAGGAGACCAAGAACCCGCGCCGCGACCTGCCACGCGGCCTGATCGGCGCCATGCTGGTGCTGCTCGCCTTTGCCTTGCTGATCCTGGTGGTCGGTCCAGGTGGCGCGGGCTCCGAGGCGCTCAAGGCGTCAGGCAACCCGCTGGTCGAGGCGCTGACCCGGGCCTATGGCGGTTCCACCTGGATGAGCGGCTTCGTCAACCTGGTCGGCCTGGCCGGGCTGATCGCCAGTTTCTTCTCGATCATCTACGCCTATTCACGGCAGATCTTCGCCTTGTCGCGCGCCGGCTACCTGCCGCGCAAGCTCTCGCAGACCAACAGCAACAAGGCGCCGGTCCTGGCCCTGATCATCCCGGGGATCATCGGCTTTGCGCTCTCGCTGACCGGCCAGGGCGACCTGCTGATCCTGGTTGCCGTGTTCGGCGCTACGCTGTCCTATGTACTGATGATGGCCGCGCACATCACCTTGCGCATCCGGCGCCCCAAGATGGAGCGTCCGTATCGCACCCCGGGCGGCATCTTCACATCGGGCGTGGCGCTGGTACTGGCCTGCCTGGCGGTGGTCGCAGGCTTTTTGGTCGACCCGCGGGTGGTGATCGGCGCTGCGGTGATCTACGGCGTGCTGATCGCCTACTTCGCGTTCTATAGCCGGCATCACCTGGTGGCGGGCACGCCCGAAGAGGAATTCGCGGCGATCCAGAAGGCCGAGGAATCGCTGCACTAGTGGCCTGGCCCACAGCTGCCCTGGAGATCGACAATGGCAACATTCGTACACACGGTAGGCAATCAGGTCTACCGTTTCGACAGCCTCAAGGATGTCCTGGCCAAGGCCAGCCCGGCCCGTTCCGGGGACGTCCTGGCAGGCATTGCGGCCGGCAACGACGGCGAGCGGGTCGCCGCGCAGATGGCGTTGGCCGATATCCCCCTCGGCCAGTTTCTCAACGAGGCGCTGATTCCCTACGAGCAGGACGAAGTCACCCGGCTGATCCTTGACAGCCACGACAGCGCGGCCTTCGCCGCGGTCAGCCACCTCACCGTCGGCGGCCTGCGCGACTGGCTGCTGAGCGAGCAGGCCGACGAAGACAGCCTGCGCGCCCTCGCCCCTGGCCTGACCCCGGAAATGGCCGCCGCCGTCTCCAAGATCATGCGCGTGCAGGACCTGGTGCTGGTGGCGCAGAAGATCCGCGTGGTCACGCGTTTTCGCGGCACCATGGGCCTGCGCGGGCGCCTGTCCACCCGCCTGCAGCCCAACCACCCCACCGACGACCCGGCCGGCATCGCCGCCAGCATCCTCGATGGCCTGCTGTACGGTAATGGCGATGCGATGATCGGCATCAACCCGGCGACCGACAACATTGCCTCGATCTGCGACTTGCTGCGCATGCTCGACGCCATCATCCAGCGCTACGACATCCCCACCCAGGCCTGCGTGCTGACCCACGTGACCACCTCGATCGAGGCGATCAACCGCGGCGTGCCGCTGGACCTGGTGTTCCAGTCCATTGCCGGCACCGAGGCCGCCAATGCTGCCTTCGGCATCAACCTCAGTGTCCTCCAGGAAGGCTACGAGGCGGGCCTGAGCCTCGACCGCGGCACACTCGGGCAAAACCTGATGTACTTCGAGACCGGGCAAGGCAGCGCCTTGTCGGCCAACGCCCACCATGGCGTCGACCAGCAGACCTGCGAGTCTCGTGCCTATGCCGTGGCCCGTCATTTCAAGCCGTTCCTGGTCAATACCGTGGTCGGCTTCATCGGCCCCGAGTACCTCTACAACGGCAAGCAGATCATCCGCGCCGGGCTCGAGGACCACTTCTGCGGCAAGCTGCTCGGCGTGCCCATGGGCTGCGACATCTGCTACACCAACCACGCCGAGGCCGACCAGGACGACATGGACACCTTGCTCACCCTGCTGGGCGTGGCGGGCATCAACTTCATCATGGGCATCCCCGGCTCGGACGACATCATGCTCAACTACCAGACCACCTCGTTCCACGATGCGCTCTACGCCCGCCAGGCCATGGGCCTCAAGCCTGGCCCCGAATTCGAAGCCTGGCTGGCCCGTACCGGCATCTTCACCCAGGCCGATGGCCGGGTACGCTTCGGTGACAATCTGCCACCGGCCTTCCGCCAGGCCTTGGCGCAGCTTGCCTAGAGATGACCATGGACCCGAACACACCTCGCCTCGACAACCCCTGGCTGGCCCTGCGCACCCTGACCCCGGCGCGCATCGCGCTGGGCCGCACCGGTACCAGCCTGCCCACTGCGGCGCAGCTCGACTTCCAGTTCGCCCACGCGCAAGCCCGTGACGCCGTCCACCTGCCCTTCGACCATGCCAGTCTGCGCGAGCAGCTGCGCGAGCGCGGGCGTGAAAGCCTGCTGCTGCACAGCGCCGCCAGCGACCGCGACCTTTACCTGCAACGCCCGGACCTGGGCCGCCGCCTCGACGACGCGTCGGCCCACCAGTTGCGCGAGCATGCCCAGGCCAATCCCGGTGGAGTGGACCTTGCGATCGTGGTTGCCGACGGCCTCTCTGCCCTGGCCGTACACCGCCACGCCCTGCCCTTGCTGGCCCGTTTCGAGGAGCAGGCGGAAAACGACGGCTGGTCAATGGCGCCGGTTGTCCTGGTCGAGCAGGGCCGGGTCGCCATCGCCGACGAAATCGGCGAACTGCTGGGCGCGCGAATGACTGTCATGCTGATCGGCGAACGCCCAGGCCTGAGCTCGCCCGACAGCCTTGGCCTGTATTTCACCTACGCACCGCGCGTCGGCCTGACCGATGCCTGCCGCAACTGCATTTCCAATGTGCGCCTCGAAGGGCTGAGCTACGGCGTGGCCGCTCATCGCCTGCTCTACCTGATGAGGGAAGCCAGTCGCCGCCAGCTGTCGGGAGTCAAGCTCAAGGACGAGGCCGAGGTGCACACGCTCGAGAGCGACGAGCCGGCCAACAAGAAAGGAAACTTTCTGCTCGGTGAAGGGTAAAAACATGTAACGCAGAGCGGATTGCGCTCGAGCCCTGCGGTGATGCAGCATTCGGATACAGGCTGCTGGCAATCCGCCGCTTCCCCAATGGACCCCAAGGACTGCTCATGCGCATCATCAAGGCAACCCTGGAACACCTGGACCTTCTCGCCCCGCTGTTCGTCAGATACCGGGAGTTCTACGGGCAACTGCCCTATCCGGACTCCTCGCGGGATTTTCTCGAAAAACGCCTGAAACGTGACGAGTCGGTGATCTACCTCGCGCTGCCCGACGACGACAGCACCAGGTTGATGGGTTTCTGCCAGCTCTACCCGAGCTTCTCGTCGCTGTCGCTCAAGCGCGTGTGGATCGTCAATGACATCTATGTGGCCGAGGACTACCGCCGCATGCTGGTCGCCGACAACCTCATGCGCGAAGCCAAGAAAATGGCACGGGAAACCCATGCAGTGCGCCTGCGCGCGTCCACCAGCAATGACAACGAGGTGGCAAAGAAGACCTACGAGTCGATGGGCTTCCGTCCGGACACCGAGTTCAAGAACTACACGCTGCCCATCAATAGCAACTGACATCCCTGCCCGGCAGGCGCCCGCCTGCCGATGCCCAGCCGTAACCAGCCGCTACAAACTGTCCGGGCAGATTCCCCTCATCGCCGTATAATGGCTGCTCTTCGTGTGTGAAAATTCCCCATCCCCGGGTGAAGAAGCCTACGTCCTCCGTATCGTCCTCATCGCGTGCCTGCCGCCGCGGGTCAAGAACACAGGTGTTGTACATGGATTTCAACCCGCTGGATCTTATTCTGCATCTCGACGTATACCTCGATTTGCTGGTTACCAACTACGGTCCCTGGATCTACGCCATCCTGTTCGCGGTGATCTTCTGCGAGACCGGGCTGGTGGTGATGCCCTTCCTGCCGGGCGACTCGCTGCTGTTCATCGCTGGCGCCATCGCCGCCGGTGGCGGCATGGACCCGGTACTGCTTGCCGGCCTGCTCATGGCGGCAGCCATCCTGGGCGACAGTACCAACTACGTGATCGGGCGCACGGCAGGCGAACGGTTGTTCGCCAACCCCCACTCGAAGGTCTTCCGCCGCGACTACCTGCAGCAGACCCACAGCTTCTACGAACGCCATGGTGGCAAGACCGTCACGCTGGCGCGTTTCCTGCCGATCCTGCGGACCTTCGCGCCTTTCGTCGCCGGCATCGCCAAGATGCACTACCCGCGTTTCCTTGGCTTCAGCGTGGCGGGCACCCTCCTGTGGGTCGGTGGTCTGGTGTCCCTGGGCTACTTCTTCGGCAACGTGCCGTTCATCAAGCAGAACCTGTCGCTGATGATCGTCGCCATCATTGTCCTCTCGCTGGTGCCGATGATCATCGGCCTGGTGCGTGGCCGCTTTGGCCGCACTGCCAATACCCACTGAGCCATGTGGTCACTGCGCGCATGGCGGCGCCAGCGCACCCTGGCGCGCCACCCGGTCGACCCCCAGCGCTGGCAGGCCGTGCGCCAGCGCTTGCCGATGCTCGACGGCCTGAGCGAAAACGAAGACCGCTGGCTGCGTGAGGCCAGCGTGCTGTTCCTGGCCGACAAGCATCTCACCGCCCTGCCGGGCGTCGATCTCGACGACGAGCAGCGCCTGTTTCTCGCGGCGCAGGCCCAACTGCCGCTGCTGCACCTGGGCGAACTCAACTGGTACCAGGGCTTCCACGAAGTCATCCTCTACCCCGACGACTTCCTCAGTCCCCAGCGCCACCGCGATTCCAGCGGCGTGGAGCACGAGTGGGACGGCGAGCACAGCGGCGAAGCCTGGCACCAGGGGCCGGTGATTCTTGCCTGGCCGGGCGTACTGGCCAGCGGCGGGTGGGAAGGCTACAACCTGGTCATCCACGAGCTCGCGCACAAGCTCGACATGCTCAACGGCGATGCCAACGGTCTTCCGCCCCTGCACGACGACATGCATGTCGGCGACTGGGCCAAGGCCATGCAGCAAGCCTTCGACGACCTCAACCAGCGGCTCGACCACGATCCCGACGCCGAGACGCCGATCGATCCGTACGCGGCCGAAAACCCTGCCGAATTCTTCGCCGTCACCAGCGAGTACTTCTTCAGCGCCCCCGACCTGCTGCACCAGGCCTACCCTGGCGTGTACCAGCAACTGACGCTGTTCTACCGCCAGGATCCCCTGGTGCGCCTATACCATCTGCAGCACCAGCACCCCGATTACCGCGATCAATAGCCTCGAGGGGACGCCTCGATACCCCCGACCGTGGCAACCCCTCGGCGAATATGCCTATAATCGCGCCCAATTTCTGGTCAAACATGGGGGCACTGCCCAATGAGCTACAGCAAGATTCCGGCTGGCAAAGACCTGCCGAACGACATCTACGTCGCCATCGAGATCCCGGCCAACCACGCGCCGATCAAGTACGAGATCGACAAGGACAGCGATACCCTGTTCGTCGACCGTTTCATGGCCACGCCGATGTTCTACCCGGCCAACTACGGCTTCATCCCCAACACCCTGGCCGACGACGGTGATCCGCTCGACGTGCTGGTCGTCACCCCGTACCCGGTTGCCCCAGGCTCGGTCATCCGCGCCCGTCCGGTCGGCATCCTGAACATGACCGACGACGGCGGCGGCGACGCCAAGGTCATCGCCGTGCCGCACGACAAGCTGTCGCAGCTGTATGTCGACGTCAAGGAATACACTGACCTGCCGCCGCTGCTGCTGGAGCAGATCAAGCACTTCTTCGAGAACTACAAGGATCTCGAGAAAGGCAAGTGGGTCAAGATCGAAGGCTGGGAAGGCGCAGATGCCGCCCGCGCCGCGATCACCAAGTCGGTGGCTGCCTACAAGGGCTGAGACTCGACTTGAATGGAAAACCCCGCCCAGGCGGGGTTTTTTATGACTGATACATTGATAGACAGTCTTTTTCCTACGCCATCTTCAGCAATTTCCTGCAAAATAGCTGACTTCCTACAAGAAAAAAGAACTTAACGTTTATATTCTCGGCGCTCGGCGATCGCTAGAATTGGATCCATGAAAAGCTCTGGTGAACGCCTCAAAGCCCTCCTGCAGGAGTGCAACCTGACCGCCTCCGACTTTGCCGCCCAGCGCAAGGTCACGCCCCAGCACGTCAACAATTGGTTCAAGCGCGGCGTGCCCCTGGCTCGCCTCGACGAAATCGCCGACCTGCTGTGCGTGCATCGTCGCTGGTTGCATACCGGCGAAGGCCCCAAGTACCTCAACCCCATCCCGCGCCTGTGTACCCCTTGCCCGCGCCAGTCGCCCTATGCCCAGTCGCCCACCGCCCTGATGTCCCACGACGGGCAGAACGCGCCGATTCCATTCCATTGCATACGCGACGGCAAGCTCGAAGCCGTGCCCGGCGGCAACCTGCGCCTGCCGCTGCGCGCCCTGGACGCCCTCGGCGTAGACCCCGGCGATGCCGTCTGCCTAAGCATGCCCGCCTACAACATGGGACCTGCCCTGCCCTATGGCACCACGCTGGCCGTCGACCGCAGCGTCACCCATATCGTCGAAGGCGAGACCTATGCCCTGTTACATGGCGGCCACCTGCGCGTGCATACCCTCAGCCTGACCGCCAAGGGCGTGCTTTGCCTGCACAGCCACGACAGCCGCAACCACCCTCCCGAACGCCTCACCCCCCTCCAGCGCCGCGTGCAGGGCGTGGAGATCATCGGCTGGGTGTTCTGGTGGGCGCACCTGCGACCGAGCAGGCCCGAATGAACCCAGGGATTTTTTTCTGGGCAACCCGGTTCGAGCCTTGTATGCTACCCCGCATATTTGCCCCTCCCGGCCCAGCCGCGTAGTAGAGGGCTCTGGCGACGACCGACCGGGTCGCCTGCCATTTTTTCCAGG
>JAQZAY010000126.1 GCA_029239415.1 Pseudomonas sp.
CTCGGCCCCATGGTCGCGCGCTTCGGCGAGGCTGAAGTCGCCTTGCCTGGCGGCTGCGCCATTGGCTCGCGTCCGGTCGACCTGCACATCCGCGGCCTTGAAGCGATGGGCGCGAAGATCGAGGTCGAGGGCGGCTACATCAAGGCCAAGGCCCCGGAAGGCGGCCTGCGTGGCGCGCACTTCTTCTTCGACACCGTCAGCGTCACCGGTACTGAGAACATCATGATGGCCGCGGCCCTGGCCAAGGGGCGCAGCGTGCTGCAGAACGCCGCGCGCGAGCCCGAGGTGGTCGACCTGGCCAACTTCCTCAACGCCATGGGCGCGAACGTGCAGGGCGCTGGCACCGACACCATCACCATCGATGGCGTCGAACGCCTGCACTCGGCCAACTACCGCGTGATGCCCGACCGTATCGAGACCGGCACCTACCTGGTCGCCGCTGCCGTCACCGGCGGTCGCGTCAAGGTCAAGGACACCGATCCGACCATCCTCGAGGCGGTCCTTGAAAAACTCAAGGAAGCCGGCGCCGACATCACCACCGGCGAGGACTGGATCGAGCTGAACATGCATGGCAAGCGGCCCAAGGCCGTCAACCTGCGTACCGCACCGTACCCGGCGTTCCCGACCGACATGCAGGCGCAGTTCATCTCCCTCAACGCGATTGCCGAAGGCACGGGCGCTGTGATCGAGACGATCTTCGAAAACCGTTTCATGCACGTGTACGAGATGCACCGCATGGGCGCGCAGATCCAGGTCGAGGGCAACACCGCCATCGTCACCGGCACCCGGGCCCTCAAGGGTGCCCCGGTCATGGCGACCGACCTGCGGGCCTCGGCGAGCCTGGTGCTGTCTGCCCTGGTCGCCGAAGGCGATACCCTGATCGATCGTATCTACCACATAGACCGTGGCTACGAGTGCATCGAGGAAAAACTGCAGATGCTGGGCGCCAAGATCCGCCGCGTACCGGGCTAGCCTGCGAACGGCGCACGGACGCGCCAAACGAATCGAATGCGGCCGGGCCCATGGCCTGGCCGGCTGTAGCCGCATAAGGACCGACGTTTCCATGTTGACCATCGCGCTATCCAAGGGTCGTATTCTCGACGACACTCTGCCACTGCTGGCCGAGGCCGGCATCGTGCCGACCGAGAACCCCGACAAGAGCCGCAAGCTCATCATCCCCACCACCCAGGACGATGTGCGCCTGCTCATCGTGCGTGCCACCGACGTGCCGACCTATGTCGAGCATGGCGCCGCCGACCTGGGCGTCGCGGGCAAGGACGTGCTGATGGAGTACGGCGGCCAGGGCCTGTACGAGCCCCTGGACCTGCAGATTGCCCGCTGCAAGCTGATGACCGCCGGCGCCGTCGGTGCGCCGGAGCCCAAGGGCCGCCTGCGCGTGGCCACCAAGTTCGTCAATGTCGCCAAGCGCTATTACGCCGAACAAGGCCGCCAGGTCGACATCATCAAGCTGTACGGCTCGATGGAGCTGGCACCGCTGATCAACCTGGCCGACAAGATCATCGACGTGGTCGATACCGGCAACACCCTGCGCGCCAATGGCCTGGAACCCCAGGAGTGGATCGCTGACATCACTTCCCGCCTGGTGGTCAACAAGGCCTCGATGAAGATGCAGCACGCGCGCATCCAGAGCCTGATCGACACGCTGCGCCAAGCGGTCGAATCGCGACACCGCGGCTGATTCCTGCGCGCGACCTCTGCTGTCGCGCCCGTCTATCCGCGTCATAGCCTTTAATCTCGGGTGCCCGCGCGGATGGACTGGTAGCCTTGGGCGCCTGAGCATTCGCTAATAATCGAGGCCCTCGCCATGACCGTGTCCACTGCAATCGCCCGTCTCAACGCCGCCGACCCGGATTTTGCCCGACATCTGGATCATCTGCTGAGCTGGGAGAGCGTGTCCGATGAGGCGGTCAACCAGCGTGTGCTGGAGATCATCAAGGCCGTGCGCGAGCGTGGCGATGCCGCGCTGGTGGAGTTCACCCAGCGCTTCGACGGTGTCCCGGCTACCCGCATCGACGACCTGATCCTCGGCCGCGAGCGCCTTGAACTGGCACTGACCCGCATCACGCCGGCCCAGCGCCAGGCCCTGGAGCTGGCCGCCAACCGCGTGCGCAGCTACCACGAGCGGCAGAAGCAGGACTCCTGGCAGTACACCGAGGCCGACGGCACCGTGCTGGGCCAGAAGGTCACGCCGCTGGACCGGGCTGGCCTGTACGTACCAGGGGGCAAGGCATCCTACCCCTCGTCGGTGCTGATGAATGCCATCCCGGCCAAGGTCGCAGGCGTCGGCGAGGTGGTCATGGTGGTGCCGACTCCGCGTGGCGAGGTCAACGAACTGGTGCTGGCCGCCGCGTGCATCGCCGGCGTCGACCGGGTGTTCACCATCGGCGGCGCCCAAGCGGTCGCAGCCCTGGCCTATGGCACCGAGAGCGTGCCGCAGGTCGACAAGGTGGTCGGCCCGGGCAATATCTACGTGGCCACTGCCAAGCGCCATGTATTCGGCCAGGTCGGCATCGACATGATCGCCGGTCCCTCGGAAATCCTCGTGGTGTGCGACGGCCAGACCGACCCCGACTGGATCGCCATGGACCTGTTCTCCCAGGCCGAGCACGACGAAGATGCCCAGGCCATCCTGGTGAGCCCCGATGCCGCGTTCCTCGACCGGGTCGCCGCCAGCATCGACAAGCTGCTGCCGACCATGGAGCGCGCCGAGATCATCCGCACCTCGATCAAGGGGCGCGGCGCGCTGGTCCAGGTGCGCGACCTGCAGCAGGCGATGGAGGTGGTCAACCGCATCGCCCCCGAGCACCTCGAGCTGTCAGTGGCCGACCCGCAGGCCTGGCTGCCGCACGTTCGCCACGCTGGCGCGATCTTCATGGGCCGTCACACCAGCGAGGCCCTGGGCGACTACTGCGCCGGCCCCAACCATGTGCTGCCGACCTCGGGCACCGCGCGGTTCTCGTCGCCGCTGGGGGTGTACGACTTCCAGAAGCGCTCGTCGATCATCTTCTGCTCCGAGCAGGGCGCCTCCGAGCTGGGCCAGACCGCGTCGGTCCTGGCCCGCGGCGAGTCGCTGACCGCCCATGCCCGCAGCGCCGAATTCCGCATCCTTGCCAACGAGAAGGGAAACTGAGCATGAGTCGATTCTGGAGCCCCTTCGTCAAGGACCTGGTGCCTTACGTGCCGGGCGAGCAGCCCAAGCTGGCCCGCCTGGTCAAGCTCAACACCAACGAGAACCCCTACGGCCCATCGCCCCGGGCGCTCGAGGCCATGCGCGCCGAAGTCAACGACAACCTGCGCCTGTACCCGGACCCCAACGGCGACCGCCTCAAGCAGGCAGTGGCCGAGCATTACGGTGTAAAGCCGGCGCAGGTGTTCCTGGGCAACGGCTCGGACGAGGTGCTCGCGCATATCTTCCACGGCCTGTTCCAGCACCAGGGCCCGCTGCTGTTCCCGGACATCAGCTACAGCTTCTACCCGGTCTACTGCGGCCTGTACGGCATCCCGTTCGAACAGGTGGCGCTGGACGAGCAGTTCCAGATCCGTGTCGAGGACTACCGCAAGCCCAATGCCGGGATCATCTTCCCCAACCCCAACGCACCCACCGGCTGCCTGCTGGCGCTTGACGCCATCGAGCGGTTGCTCGAGGCGAACCGGGACTCGGTGGTGGTGGTCGACGAAGCCTACATCGACTTCGGCGGCGAGACGGCCATCAGCCTGGTGGACCGCTACGACAACCTGCTGGTGACCCAGACCCTGTCCAAGTCGCGTTCGCTGGCCGGGCTGCGGGTAGGCCTGGCAGTGGGTCACCCGGACCTGATCGAAGCGCTGGAGCGGATCAAGAACAGCTTCAACTCCTATCCACTGGACCGCATGGCAATCGCCGGGGCGGCGGCGGCGTTCGAGGACCAGGCGTACTTCGAGCAAACCTGCCGCAAGGTGATCGACAGCCGCGAAGTATTGGCCGGTGAGCTGACGGCACGCGGTTTCGAGGTGCTGCCCTCGGCCGCCAACTTCATCTTCGCCCGCCATCCCGGGCAGGATGCGGGTGAGCTGGCGGCGCGCCTGCGCGAGCAGGGCGTGATCGTGCGGCATTTCAAGCAGGCCAGGATCGCCCAGTTCCTGCGCATCACCGTCGGCACGCCGCAGATGAACCAGGCGTTGCTCGATGCGCTGGACTGACAGTCGAGGTATCGATGGCCGATGAATTGCTGATCGACGCGGAGGTCGATGACGATGCGGTCCAGCAGCAGCCGCTGCTGGTGCGCCAGCCCTGGCTGCTGCTGCTGGGTCTGGTACTGGTGGCGCTCAACCTGCGGCCAGCGTTGTCGAGCATGGCGCCGTTGCTGGGGCAGGTTTCTGCAAGCCTTGGCCTGAGCGCCGCACAGGCGGGTTTGCTGACGACCTTGCCCGTGCTCTGCCTGGGCCTGTTCGCGCCGCTGGCGCCGGTCCTGGCCCGCCGCTTCGGCAGCGAGCGGGTGATCCTTGGCATCCTGCTCACCCTGGCCGCGGGCATTCTCGTGCGCAGTACCCTGGGTGTCGCGGGCCTGTTCCTGGGCAGCATCCTGGCCGGCGCCAGCATTGGCGTGATCGGCGTACTGCTGCCGGGCATCGTCAAGCGTGATTTTCCCCAGCATGCCGGCACCTTGACCGGCGTCTACACCATGGCCTTGTGCCTGGGCGCGGCAATGGCGGCGGGCTCCAGCGTGCCGCTGGCCCAGCAGTGGGGGGACAGCTGGCCCGTCGGGCTAGGCTTTTGGGCGCTGCCTGCCTTGCTGGCCATGCTGGTCTGGCTGCCCCAGGCCCGCCAGGGGCATGGCGCGCACCGCGTGGCCTACCGGGTACGCGGCCTGCTGCGCGATCCGCTGGCCTGGCAGGTGACGCTGTACATGGGCCTGCAGTCGTCGCTGGCCTATATCGTCTTCGGCTGGCTGCCCTCGATACTCATTGGCCGTGGCCTTGGGCCCACCGAGGCGGGCCTGGTGCTGTCCGGCTCGGTCATCGTCCAGCTGTTCAGTTCGCTCAGCGCGCCTTGGCTCGCGACCCGCGGCAAGGACCAGCGCCTGGCCATCGTCATGGTCATGCTGGTCACCCTGGCCGGGCTGTTCGGCTGCCTCTATGCGCCACTCGATGGGTTGTGGGGCTGGGCAGTGCTGCTGGGCCTGGGGCAGGGTGGTACCTTTGCACTGGCGTTGACGCTGATCGTGCTCAGGTCAAAGGACGCGCACGTGGCCGCCAACCTGTCGAGCATGGCACAAGGTTTCGGCTACACCCTGGCCTCGATGGGGCCGTTCGCGGTAGGGCTGGTGCATGACCTCACCGGCGGCTGGGATGCCGTGGGCTGGATCTTCGCGGTGCTGGGCGTGGGCGCCATTGGCTTTGGCCTCAAGGCCGGGCGCGCCTTGCATGTGCAAGTGGCCAGCGAGCGGATCTGAAGCCCATGCCACCTGCGCAGAACGACATGCCCGCCCCAGCCAGGCCCTGGTTCGTCTACCTGGTACGAGCGGCCAACGGCTCGCTCTACTGCGGTATCAGCGATGATCCCCAGCGCCGCTTCGCGGCCCACCAGAAAGGCCAGGGCGCACGCTACTTCAAGACCAGCCCGGCGCAGGCGCTCGTCTATGTGGAGCAGTGGCCGGACAAGGGCCAGGCGCTGCGCCAGGAGCGACTGGTGAAGAAACTGCGCAAGTCCGCCAAGGAGGCATTGGTCGCCTCCTGGCCAGGTTTCAGTCCTTGCGGCGCTTGAGCTGATCGATCAGCTGGGTCGGCAGGCCCTTGATCACCAGGGTGCCGGCCTCTTCGTCGTACTCCACCTTCGAGCCCAGGAGGTGCGCCTCGAAACTGATCGACAGCCCTTCGGCGCGCCCGGTGAAGCGGCGGAATTGATTGAGCGTGCGCTTGTCCGCCGGAATCTCGGGCGACAGGCCGTAGTCCTTGTTGCGGATGTGCTCGTAGAAGGCCCGCGGGCGCTCCTCGTCGATCAGCCCGGACAGCTCCTCCAGGGCGACGGGCTCGCCGGCCTTGGTCTGGCTGGTGGCGTAGTCGACCAGGGTCTGGGTCTTCTCGCGGGCGGACTCTTCGGGCAGGTCCTCGCTCTCGACGAAGTCGCTGAAGGCCTTGAGCAGGGTGCGGGTCTCGCCCGGGCCGTCGACGCCTTCCTGGCAGCCGATGAAGTCACGGAAGTACTCTGAAACCTTCTTGCCGTTCTTGCCCTTGATGAACGAGATGTACTGCCTGGAGTTCTGGTTGTTTTTCCACTCGGACAGGTTGATGCGCGCGGCCAGGTGCAGTTGGCCCAGGTCCAGGTGGCGCGAGGGAGTGACGTCCAGCTCGGCATTCACCGCCACGCCTTCGCTGTGGTGCAGCAGGGCAATGGCCAGGTAGTCGGTCATGCCTTGCTGGTAGTGGGCAAACAGCACATGGCCACCCGTGGAAAGATTGGATTCTTCCATCAGCTTCTGCAGGTGCTCGACTGCGGTGCGGCTGAAAGCGGTGAAGTCGCGCTCCTCGTCCAGGTACTGCTTGAGCCAGCCACTGAACGGATGCGCGCCGGATTCCGCGTGGAAGAACCCCCAGGCCTTGCCCTGCTTGGCGTTGTAGCTGTCGTTGAGGTCGGCCAGCAGGTTTTCGATGGCGTCCGACTCGCTGAGTTCCCGGTCGCGTGCATGCAGCACGGCAGGGGTACCATCGGGTTTCTTGTCGATCAGGTGGACGATGCAATGACGGATCGGCATGGGATTCTCGACTCAAGGGGCCCCAGCGGGGCCGCGCTGCAAAGTCGGCCAGTTTACCTCAGGGTAGGCAGTGGTGCGCGGGGCGGATGTTGGCAGGAATGCCAGTTGCGGTTTTTTTGACCAGATTTACCGGTTTTTTCGAGCAAACCCCCGAAAAACCTGCACAAAAGCGAGGTCGGCTGCGGATATTTGTCTGCTCCTGTGTTAGCTTTGCCCGGTCTTGCGCTCCCTTGCGGCGCATTGCTGGCAGCTGCCCTGAGTCAGGTCGAACCAAATGCGGATTTGCGTATCTTACATACGCGATCGCCAGGGCCCGTCGGACTATCGTGGTACGGGCCACAGACCTACGTTGCAGCTGCTTATCTACTGAATTTGATAGGGAAGGAACACCACCATGGCATTGACCAAAGACCAACTGATTGCCGACATCGCCGAAGCGATCGATGCGCCGAAGACCACCGCGCGCAACGCCCTGGAGCAACTGGGCCAGATCGTCGCCGACCAACTGGAAAACGGCGCTGAAATCACTCTGCCAGGCATCGGCAAGCTGAAAATCTCCGAGCGTCCTGCCCGTACCGGCCGCAACCCTTCGACTGGCGCTGCCATCGAAATCGCTGCCAAGAAAGTCGTCAAGTTCGTACCTGCCAAGGTCCTGACCGACGCCGTCAACAAGTAATTGTTGAAGCGTTGTCGAGCCGCGCCCGGCGTGTCCGGGCGCGGCTTTTTCATGCCTGGCGTCCTTGCCCGAGCCACTGCTGGCGCTGGGCGCTGTCCTGGAAGCTCCAGGCGACCATGCGGCTCTGCTTCTGTCCTTGGCCCATCTCCACCACGCGCTGGGCCTTGACCCCGGCCTTCTTCAACGCCGCCTCGATACCCGGCAGGTTGCTCGCCTTGGACACCAGGCTGGTGAACCACAGCACCTGGCTGCCCAGCTGGGCGCTCTCGCCGATCAGCTGGGTGACGAAGCGGATCTCGCCGCCCTCGCACCAGAGCTCGTTGTTCTGTCCACCAAAGTTGAGCACCGGCAGCTTGCGCTTGGGATCGGCCTTGCCCAGCGCTTTCCACTTGCGCTGGCTGCCCCGGGTCGCTTCCTCGCGCGAAGCGTGGAAGGGCGGGTTGCACAGCGTCAGGTCGAAGCGCTCTTCTTCCTTGAGCAGGCCAAGCAGGATGTGCTTGCGATTGTCCTGCTGGCGCAGGGTGATGGCCTTGGCAAGGCCGTTGGCCTGCACGATCGCCTTGGCCGATGCCAGGGCGGTGGCGTCGATGTCGGAGCCCAGGAAGCGCCAGCGGTAGTCGCTGTGGCCCAGCAGCGGGTAGATGCAGTTGGCACCCACCCCGATGTCCAGCGCGCGCACCTGGGCGCCACGAGGGATCTCGCCGCCGTTGTCGTCGGCCAGCAGGTCGGCCAGCACGTGCAGGTAGTCGGCGCGGCCCGGGATGGGCGGGCAGAGATAGTCGGCAGGAATATCCCAGTGCGCGATGCCGTACTGCGCCTTGAGCAAGGCGCGATTGAACACGCGCACGGCCTCGGGGTTGGCGAAGTCGATGCTGGGCTTGCCATGGGGGTTGGTGATGGTGAAGCGGGCCAGATCAGGGTGGGCCTTGATCAGGCTGGGGAAATCGTAGCGGCCCTGGTGGCGGTTGCGCGGGTGCAGGGTGGGTTTGTTCTGGGTCATGCTCGGGTCCGGTGTTGCCTGCGCTGCTCAGAGGGCCGCTGTGCGGCCCATTCGCGGCCAAGGCCGCTCCCGCAGGGTAGTGGTGCTCCTTGAAGGCAGCGCCATTTCTGTGGGAGCGGCCTTGGCCGCGAACGAGGGCGGAGCCCTCGCTGGTCAGATCAGCGATGTCAGGTTACAGCGCTGCAATCCGCGCATGCTGCTCGGTGAAGTTGGCCAGGGCCTGCTCGGACTCGGCCAGCTTGGCGCGTTCCTTGTCGATCACGGCCGGCGGGGCCTTGTCGACGAAGGCGGCGTTGGACAGCTTGCCGCCCACCCGCTCCACTTCACCCTGCAGGCGCTGGATCTCCTTGTTCAGGCGCGCAAGCTCGGCGTCCTTGTCGATCAGGCCGGCCATCGGCACCAGCACCTGCAGGTCACCGACCAGGGCGGTGGCGCTCAACGGCGCCTCGTCCTGTTCGCCCAGCACGGTGAAGGACTCGATCTTCGCCAGCTTCTTGAGCAGCGCTTCGTTTTCCTGCAGGCGGCGCTGGTCCTCGGCGCTGGCGTTCTTCAGGAACAGCGACAGCGGCTTGCCCGGGCCGATGTTCATCTCGCCGCGGATGTTGCGCACGCCGAGCATCAGTTCCTTGAGCCATTCGATATCGCCTTCGGCGGCGGCATCGATGCGGCTTTCATTGGCCACCGGCCAGGGCTGCAGCATGATGGTCTTGCCTTCGGCACCGGCCAGCGGCGCCAGGCGCTGCCAGATTTCCTCGGTGATGAACGGCATGAACGGATGGGCCAGGCGCAGCGCGACTTCCAGGACCCGCACCAGGGTGCGACGGGTGCCACGGGCACGCTCGACCGGAGCGTTCTCGTCCCACAGTACCGGCTTGGACAGCTCCAGGTACCAGTCGCAATACTGGTTCCAGATGAACTCGTAGAGCGCCTGGGCGGCCAGGTCGAAGCGGAACTGCTCCAGCTGGCGGGTCACTTCGGCTTCGGTGCGCTGCAGCTGCGAGATGATCCAGCGGTCGGCCAGCGACAGCTCGTAGGCCTCGCCGTTCTGGCCGCAGTCCTCGCCCTTGTCCAGCACGTAGCGGGCGGCGTTCCAGATCTTGTTGCAGAAGTTGCGGTAGCCTTCGACGCGGCCCAT
>JAQZAY010000127.1 GCA_029239415.1 Pseudomonas sp.
GGGTAGCTTGCATCAGGGTTCCCATTTGCACACCTCGCAATTGGCTTGTGACATTTGAAGCGTAGACCGCTCGGACGGCCGCGATTCTGAATTCTTTTTCGGAACAAGGGAACTTTTTTGTTTAAGGTGGTCGCGCCGTTCGTCGCTGAACCATGTGCGAGCGTGCTGGACTAACCTCAAAGACCGCTGGCTGAAATCGCAATAGCCGGGTCATTCATTTCGAAGGGGAGCATTGGCTCATGCAATTGGGAATCGTCGGGCTGGGCCGCATGGGCGGCAATATCGCGAGACGGCTGATGCGCGCCGGCCATCGCACCGTGGTCCACGACCGCAATCACGAGGCGGTCACCACCCTGGTCGGCGAGGGCGCGGTTGGCGCCCATGACCTGGGCGCGCTGGTGCACAAGCTCGAGGCGCCGCGGGCGGTCTGGGTCATGCTGCCGGCGGGCGAGGCCACCGAACAGACCATCGCCCAACTGGCTGACCTGCTGGCCCCAGGCGATGTGATCATCGACGGCGGCAACACTTTCTACAAGGACGATGTGCGCCGCGCCGGACAGCTTGCCGAGCGCGGCCTGCACTACATGGACGTCGGCACCTCTGGCGGGGTGTGGGGACTGGATCGCGGCTATTGCATGATGATCGGCGGCGAGCAGGCAGTGTTCGAGCGCCTGGAGCCTTTGTTCGCCGCCCTCGCGCCCGGCATCGGCGACATTCCCCGCACCCGTGGTCGCAACGGCACCCCGGGGCGGGCCGAGCAGGGTTACATCCATGCCGGCCCTCCGGGTGCCGGGCACTACGTGAAGATGGTCCACAACGGTATCGAGTACGGCCTGATGCAGGCCTATGCCGAGGGCTTCGACCTGCTGCGCAGCAAGGGCAGCGACGCCTTGGCGCCCGAACAGCGCTTCGACCTGGACCTGGGGGAAATCGCCGAGGTGTGGCGGCGTGGCAGCGTGGTGACGTCCTGGCTGCTGGACCTGACGGCCGACGCCCTGGTGGCCGATCCCAACCTGGCGGATTTCAGCGGCTCGGTGTCGGACAGCGGCGAAGGGCGCTGGACCATCGATGCGGCGGTGGAGCAAGCGGTGCCGGTGCCCGTGCTGTCCAGCGCATTGTTCGCGCGCTTCCGCTCGCGCCAGCAGGAGGGCACCTACGGTGACAAGCTGCTGTCGGCCATGCGCCTCGGTTTCGGTGGACACGTCGAGAAACGCGAATGAAGAAGACCACGATCGAGGCGGCCCCGCCCTGCACGCTGTTCCTGTTCGGCGCCAATGGCGATCTGGTCAAGCGCCTGTTGACGCCGGCGCTGTACAACCTCGGCCGCGACGGCCTGCTGGACCAGAACCTGCGGATCGTCGGCGTCGACCACAACCAGGCCACTGCCGCCCAGTTCGCCGAGCGTCTCGAAGCCTTCATGCGCGAGCGCGACGCGGGCGGCGAAGGCGCCAGCACGTGCCTGGACGACCAGCTGTGGGCCAGGCTGGCCAAAGGCCTGGACTACCTCACCGGTGACTTTCTCGACCCTGCGACCTACCAGTCGATTGCCCGGTACATCGCCGAGTCGACCACTGCAAACGCAGTGTTCTACCTGGCGACTTCGCCCCGGTTCTTTCCCGAGGTCGTGCAGCGCCTGGGCGCGGCGGGCCTGCTGGACGAGCCCGAAGGTGGCTTTCGCCGCGTGGTGATCGAGAAACCCTTCGGCACCGACCTTGCCAGCGCCGAGTCGCTCAATGCCTGCCTGCTCAAGGTGATGCACGAGCGCCAGATCTATCGCATCGACCATTACCTGGGCAAGGAAACGGTGCAGAACATCCTGGTCAGCCGGTTCTCCAACGGGCTCTTCGAATCATTCTGGAACAACCACTACATCGACCATGTGCAGATCACGGCCGCCGAGACCGTGGGGGTCGAGGAGCGTGGCGCCTTCTACGACAGTACCGGCGCCCTGCGCGACATGGTTCCCAACCATTTGTTCCAGCTGCTGGCCATGGTCGCGATGGAGCCGCCCGCCGCTTTTGCCGCCGACGCGGTGCGCAGTGAAAAGGCCAAGGTGATCGGCGCCATCCGCCCGTTGTCGCGCAACATGGCGCTGAAGAACTCGGTCCGCGGCCAGTACGTGGCGGGCACCCAAGGAAGCCGGGAAGTGCCGGGGTATCGCGAGGAACCCAGGGTCGATCCGCAGAGCCAGACCGAGACCTTTGTCGCGCTCAAGGTGATGATCGACAACTGGCGCTGGGTCGGCGTGCCGTTCTACCTGCGAACCGGCAAGCGCATGAGCGTGCGCGACACCGAGATCGCCATCTGCTTCAAGCCGGCACCCTATGCGCAGTTTCGCGACTCGGACGCCGAGCGGCCCAAGCCCAACTACCTGAAGATCCAGATCCAGCCCAACGAGGGCATGTGGTTCGACCTGCAGGCCAAGCGGCCAGGGCCGGACCTGGTGATGGCAAACGTGCAGCTCGGTTTTGCCTACAAGGACTTCTTCGAGATGACGCCGTCCACTGGCTACGAGACGCTGATCTACGACTGCCTGACGGGCGACCAGACGCTGTTCCAGCGCGCCGACAACATCGAGAATGGCTGGCGTGCGGTGCAGCCCTACCTCGATGCCTGGGCCTCGGACGGCGAGGTGCACACCTACCTGGCCGGCGAAGACGGCCCGGCGGCCAGCGACGATCTGCTGGCCCGTGACAAGCGCGAGTGGCATCCGCTCGGCTGATCGACAAGGAGCAGACATGTCAGCGTTGATCGAAGACTACGCCTTGCTGGGCAACTGCCGCAGTGCTGCCCTGGTCAGCCGGGATGGCTCGCTCGACTGGCTGTGCCTGCCCCGTTTCGATGCCCCGGCGGTGTTCGCCGCCCTGCTCGGCAACCAGGACAACGGCCGCTGGCGCCTGGCGCCCAGCGATCCGCTGGAGCAGGTGCAGCGCGAATACCTGGAAGACAGCCTGGTACTGCGCACTACCTACGTCACCGCCCAGGGCCGTGCCCAGGTCACTGACTGGATGCCGCTGGACGAGGCCAATGCCGTGGTGCGGGTGGTCGAAGGGCTGGCAGGCGAGACCGGCTTCGAAATGGACCTGGTCATGCGCTTCGACTATGGCCGCAGCGTGCCCTGGGTGGAGAAGCACGATCCACTGACGCTGACTGCCGTCGCCGGTCCCGATCGCCTGATCCTGCGCAGTAGCGTCGTCACCCACGCCGAGGACCATCACACGGTCAGCCGTTTTCGCGTGGCGGCAGGCGAACGCCAGGTCTTCGTGCTCCTGCACCAGGCCTCCCACCTGGCCCAGCTGCCCGAACTCGACGCCGACCAGGCCTTGCGCGAGACCCTCGAGCAGTGGCAAGCCTTTGCCTCGCGCTGCCCGGACGTCGGTGACTGGACGCCCCAGGTCAAGCGCTCGCTGATCACCCTCAAGGCCATGACCTACGCGCCCACCGGCGGCATCGTCGCGGCGGTGACCACCTCGTTGCCCGAGCACCTGGGCGGCGAGCGCAACTGGGATTATCGTTATTGCTGGCTGCGTGACGCGACCATGACCTTGCTCGCCTTCATGAACCTGGGCTACTTCGAGGAGGCCGCCGCCTGGCGCGAGTGGCTGATGCGTTCGGTGGCGGGCAACCCTGAGCAGATGCAGATCATGTATGGCCTGTCCGGCGAGCGGCAGCTGCCGGAGCGCACGCTTCCCTGGCTCGCCGGCTACGAGGGGGCGCGGCCGGTGCGCGTCGGCAATGCCGCGGCCCAGCAGCACCAGCTGGACATCTATGGCGAGGTGGCCGATGCCATGGGCCAGGCCATTCGCAGCGGCCTGCCGCGCCATCCCCGCAGCGCGGCGCTGGCGCGGCTGATCATGCCTTACCTGGAGCGCATCTGGCGCGAGCCGGACGAAGGTATCTGGGAAGTGCGCGGCGGCTGCCAGCACTTCGTGCACTCCAAGGTCATGGCCTGGGTGGCCTTCGACCGCGCCGCGCTTCTGGCCGAGGGCACGGAGGAGGACCGCGAGCGCGCCCGGCACTACCGCGAGGTGGCCGCGCAGATCCACCAGGAGGTCTGCGAGAAGGGACTGGACCGGCAGGGTGGCTATTTCGTCCAGGCCTATGGCTCGGCCGAGACCGATGCCAGTTTGTTGCAGATCGCCCTGACCGGCTTCCTGCCCGCGCACGACCCGCGTTTCCTGCGTACCCTGGAGCAGATCGAAAAGCGCCTGATGCGCCATGGCCTGCTGCTGCGCTACGACACCGACAGCGGCTGCGACGGCCTCGATCCGGGGGAGGGCACGTTCCTGGTCTGTTCTTTCTGGCTGGCCGATGTGTATGTGCTGCTCGGCCGGCAGGACGAAGCCCGGGCGCTGTATGAGCGCCTGACCGGCCTGTGCAACGATGTCGGCCTGCTGGCCGAGCAGTTCGAGCCGGTGAGCGGGCGCATGCTGGGCAACTTCCCGCAGGCGTTCAGCCATATCGGCATCATCAATACCGCGTTGAACCTGCACCGGGCCCAGTGTCCTGCCCGCGACCGAGCGCAGTGCGGGTAAGTCCGGTGTTTGGCCAATGTGCAGCCATGGGGGTGCGCTATAGTCCGGCCCTGTGACCCTTACCTCCACAGGAGTGCCGCCATGACCGAATACAGCGCGTTCAAGGTAGAGCTGACCGACAGCATCGCCCACGTCCAGATCAACCGCCCTGAGAAGCTCAATGCGATGAACGCTGCATTCTGGGACGAGATCCTCTCGGTCTTCCAGTGGATCGACGATGCCGATGCCGTGCGCGTGGTGGTGTTGAGCGGTGCCGGCCAGCATTTTTCCGCGGGCATCGACCTGACGTTGCTGGCTTCGCTGGCTGGCCAGCTGGAAAAGGACATCGGTCGTAGCGCTCGCTCGCTGCGTCGCACCATCCTGCGCCTGCAGTCGTGCATCAATGCCGTGGGCGACTGCCGCAAGCCGGTGCTGGCCGCGATCCAGGGCTACTGCATCGGCGGCGCCATCGACCTGGTCTCGGCCTGCGACATGCGCTATTGCAGCCGCGACGCGCAGTTCTCGATCAAGGAGATCGACATGGGCATGGCGGCCGACATCGGCACACTGCAGCGACTGCCGCGGATCATCGGCGACGGCATCCTGCGGGAGCTGGCCTATACCGGGCGCACGGTCCATGCACCGGAAGCCCAGGCCATCGGGCTGGTCAACCGTGTGTTCGACGACCAGGCCGCACTGCTCGACGGGGTCTTTGCCATCGCGGGCGAAATTGCGACAAAATCACCCATCGCCGTGGCCGGCACCAAGCAGATGCTCGGCTACATGCGCGACCACAGTGTCGAGGACGGTCTGGAGTACATCGCTACATGGAATGCCGCCATGCTGCAGTCCAATGACTTGCGCCTTGCCATGGCCGCCCACATGAACAAGCAAACACCTGAGTTCGCCGACTGACCCGCAGCGGCGGGCCTGCCAAGGAACCCGATCATGTCGTCACGCTGGAGCACCGCAGTACTGGACCCGCAACTTCCCGGAGGCTGGGCCGTGGCCCGCAGCAGCGAAGGGTTCCTGGTGGATGACAATGGCGCGCTGTTTGCGCGCGACTGGCTCAAGCGCCAGGACCTGGACGTGCTGTGCGAGCACGGCATCGGCCATTTCAAGGGCGAGCCGGTATTCCTGCTGGAGCTGCGTACCCCACGGGCGGTAGCCGGCTGCAGCTGGCGCGGCCTGCGCCAGTTCATGCTCGAGGGCGATTTCGATACCTACAAGATCCTCGGCTATGCGGCACAGATCGGTACCTGGGCCCGCGAGCATCGCTTTTGCGGCAGCTGCGGCCAGGCCATGCACCAGATCCATTGGGAGCGGGCCATGTACTGCGCGACATGCGACCTGCGCAGCTACCCGCGGATCTCACCCAGCATGATCGTGCTGGTGACCCGTGGCGACGAGGTCCTGCTGGCGCGCTCGCCGCGTTTCGTCACCGGGGTCTACAGTACCCTGGCCGGGTTCGCCGAGCCGGGCGAGTCGGCCGAGGATTGCCTGGTGCGCGAAGTGCGCGAGGAAGTGGCGGTCGAGGTCAGCAATATCCAGTACGTCGGTAGCCAGTGCTGGCCGTTCCCGCATTCGATGATGCTGGGTTTCCACGCCGAGTACGCGGGCGGCGAGATCGTCATGCAGCCAGACGAGATCGAGGATGCCAAGTGGTTCAATGTCAACGCCCTGCCGCCTTTGCCAGCAGGACGTTCGATCGCGCGCTACCTGATCGACCTGTATGTGGCGCGCAGGCTAGGCCTGGCCGAACCAGTGCTGCCACGCTAGGCGCACGGTCAGCGCCAGCACCACGGCGATGAACACCGGGCGGATGAACTTGCTGCCGCCGCTGATCGCCGTGCGTGCGCCAAAGTAGGCCCCGACCATCAAGGACGCACCCATCGACAAACCGACCAGCCAGTCCACCTGGCCCGAGAAGATGAACACCGACAGCGCCGCGGCGTTGCTGACGAAATTCATGCTGCGCGCCACGCCGCTGGCACGCACCAGGTCGATGGGGTAGAGCAGCAGCGTGCTGACGGTCCAGAACGCGCCTGTGCCCGGGCCGGCCACGCCATCGTAGAAACCCAGGGTCAGGCCTTGCGGCAGCTGCCAGGTTTTCCTGATGGGGGCGTCGGCATCCAGCGGCGCCTTGGGGGTGCCGCCGAACAGCAGGTAGATGCCGCAGCCGAAGACCACCACGGGCAGCATCTTGTTGAGCCATTCGGCGGGCAGGTAGTGGGCGACCATCGCGCCGATCAGCGCGCCCGCGAGGGTGCCGAACAATGCGTGCCGCCACTGCGCTGGGTGGAACAGCTTGCGCCGGTAGTACGTCAGGCTGGCGGTGGCCGAGCCGAAGGTGGAGCTGAGCTTGTTGGTGCCCAGCACCAGATGCGGTGGCATGCCGGCGGTGAGCAAGGCCGGCACGGTGAGCAGGCCGCCACCGCCGGCGATGGCATCGATGAAGCCGGCGACAAAGGCGACGGCGGCGAGGATCAGCAGGGTTAGCAGGTCAACACTGAGTTCGAATGGCATTGTCATGATCGCGGCAGGGCGCAGAATGGCTGCGCCGAAGGGATGGCATGGTAAACGGCGGGGGCTGGAGTTGCCAGTGATGGGCATGGCTGGCGTGGTGTCTGTACCGGCCTCTTCGCTGGCAAGTCGGAGAGGCCGGTACAGGTCATGAAGATTTCGAAGGCTTTTTCCGAGCTGGCTGTCTCGGCTTGCCTTTCGAGGCCGCACCGCTCTTGCGCTTCTTCTTCCAAGGTGCCCCGCCCTTGCCTGCAGGCGCCGCTCCGCTGATGCGCAACTGCAGGCCCGAACAGCGCTCCACCTGCTTGCTCATCCATGCCGATTGCTTGGCGACGAATTCATCCAGGCTCATTTCGCCGTTCTGCACCATGTCCAGCGCTTGCTCCCAGATCGCCGTGGTGCCGGGGTCGGCGATGGCGCGGGGCACGGCGTCGATCAGGCTGCAGGCCGCGGGGGTGGCGCACAGCGCCTTGCCTTGCGTGACCAGGTAGCCGCGGTCGATAAGACCCTGGATGATCCCGGCACGGGTCGCTTCGGTACCGATGCCGGTGGTGTCCTTGAGCTTCTGCTTGAGGCGCGGGTCCTCCACCAGCCTGGAGACGTTCTTCATGGCCTTGATCAGGTCGCCCTCGGTGAACGGCTTGGGCGGCTGGGTCCAGAGATCCTTCAGTTGCTGGGCAAGCACCGCGCAGTCCTGGCCTTGGCGCAGTATCGGCAATACCTGGGCCGGCGGGGGCTCGCGCCCCTTGCCCGGGGTCAGGGCCTCGGGCAGCGCGCGGCGCCAGCCGGTCTCGACGATCTGCTTGCCGACGGCGCGCAAGGCGTGGCCCGCGCAATCGAACTCGGCCTGGGTGCGGTCGTATTCATGGTTGGGCAGGAACTGCGCCAGGTATCGGGCGCGGATCAGGGTATAGACCGACTGGTATTTTGGCGGCAGCCTCGAAGGGTCGCTGGCGGCCACGGTCGGAATGATGCCGTGGTGGGCGGTGACCTTGGCGTCGTTCCAGGCCCGCGACCGGCGTTGCGGCTCCAGGTGCGGCTGCAAGGGCGCGAGGCTCGCGTCGGCGCGCTGCAGGGCGGCCAGGATGACCGGTGCCTCGCCGTGCTGGCTCAGGGGCAGGTAGCCGCAGTCGCTGCGCGGATAGGTGATCAGCTTGTGGGTCTCGTACAGGGCCTGGGCGATGTCGAGGGTTTCCTGGGCACCAAGGCCGAACTTCTTCGAGCACAGCTCTTGCAGGGTACCCAGGTCGAAGGGCAGCGGCGCGGCTTCGCGCACGCGCTCGGTAGCCACTTTCAACACCCGCGCCATGCCTGCGGCCTCCATGTCGGCGACAGCCTGCCGGGCCAGCGCCTGGTTCAGGCAGCGACCCTGGTCGTCACAGGCATCCTCGGGTGCGCGCCATTGGGCGTTGAACCGGGTGCCGGCATGCTCCAGTGTGACATCGATGCTCCAGAACGGCACCGGCACGAAGTCGGCGATGCTGCGGTCGCGGTCGACCACCAGGCGCAAGGTGGGTGTCTGCACCCGGCCGACCGGCAGCACCCCCTGGTAGCCCGACTGGCGGCCGAGCAGGGTGAACAGCCGGCTCATGTTCATGCCGATCAGCCAGTCCGCGCGCGCGCGGCCCAGGGCCGAATGATACAGGCTGAAGGTCTCCTGCCCGGGCCGCAGCTGGCCCAGGGCCTTGCGGATGGAGGCGTCGTCCAGCGCCGAGAGCCACAGGCGCTGGATGGGGCCCCGGTAGCGGCAATGCTCGACCAGCTCGCGGGCGATCATCTCGCCCTCGCGGTCGGCGTCGGTGGCGATCACCAGCTCGCTGGCCTCGCCGAGCAGGCGCTTGACCGCCTTGAACTGGCTGGCCGTCTTGGGCTTGACGAGCATTTTCCACTTCGCCGGGATGATCGGCAGGTCGGTCAGGACCCAGCGCTTGTAGCGCTCGTCATAGCTGTCGGGCGGGGCGGTTTCGAGCAGGTGGCCGATGCACCAGGTCACGCAGACGCCTGCGCCTTGCCAGCAGCCATCGGCCTTGCGGGTCGCGCCCAGGACCTTGGCGATGTCCTTGGCTTGTGAGGGTTTTTCGCAGAGAAAGAGGCGCATGGCCAGGCAGAGTCTTGTCAGCAGGGATGGCCGACAGGATGCGCAAAGTGGGGCGTGGAGGCAAGTGGGAATCTGTATGGATGTACAGTTTCAGTGGATGGGGCATGGGGCCACTGCGCTCCCATCGCGGGACCAGCCCGCGATGGGAGCGCAGTGGCCCGGGCATCACGCTGTTTCGCAGGAATCGCGCACCATGTCCACATGCGGGATGCCGGCTTCCAGGAACTCCTCGCTGACCACCTTGAACCCCAGGCGCTCGTAGAAGGCGGTGGCATGTACCTGGGCACTGAGCATCTGCTGCTTGAGATTGCGCTTCTGCGCCTCCTCGATGACGGCCTGCATCAGCGCGTCGCCGACCTTCAGGCCACGCCAGTCCTTGAGGACCGACACTCGCCCGATATGCCCGTCAGGCAGCA
>JAQZAY010000128.1 GCA_029239415.1 Pseudomonas sp.
CTGCGACTACAGCCACCCAGGCAGCCGATAAGGCCGACGAGGCCCTTAGTCGAGTGTCGCCTTAGTCATCACATGATGTTCAGATCCCGACGAACCGGGATACCTCTGGTGTGTTGAAAGTGTATTCAGCATTTGCTGTCTCGATGCTGCCCCACATGTGTTGCAGAGCCTGCGCTGTCTCAAGGCTAGCCAATACAGGGACGGTGCTGAAGCCAAGCCTTTGAAGAGTCAATGTTCGATGACGACCATCACTAAACTCAGCCTTGCCGCCGAAACCCATATGCAGCATGGGGATATACAAAAGGCCAGTGCTGGATAGCGTGTTGTAGTTTGCTTCCAGCCGCTTCGGGTAGTCGCCGAACTCATTGAACTGATCCATGGCGCATTTAGCAGCAGCATCAGCGTTTAGGATCAGGATTACAGCTTCATCGTCGTCACCGAAATTCACTACTGTGGCAGTAGGCGGCCAACTGAAGCGAGTCTCGCACGTCATTTTTTTCACTTAAAACCTCCAATTTCAATTAATCAACACAACAATGCCATAAAGTCATTTTGATTACATGTACTTACGCATTGTGCCCAAAGGCTATGAGCTGTTTTGCTGCACAGGAGGCTTTATGAGCAACATAACCCGCCTTCGCCATGAGCTGCCGGTAAGCCTGGACATCATCCAGGCGGTCACCGACTTTGATGCTGCTCTGGCCAAGGCCATTGATGCAGCGAAGGAGGCTGGCCTTCCGCAGGGCCTGCTGGTTGGCCTGCTGCACGGACATGCACACGCCGAAACGCACAAGATGGTGGCTACGTGAAAGTCGTAGAGCTTCAGCGCGAGAGCTGGCGCGGCGCCTCGAAGACGCTGCGCCAGATTGCCGACCAGCTCGATAGTGGGGGGCTACCGGTGTGCAGTATTGGCGTCATGGCCATGCGGAGCCCCGAGGGTCAGGTTGAGATATTTGGGTTCGGCCCGGTCGCCGATGACCTACAAGCCCTGGCGCTGTTTAGGCTGGCCGAGCAGAAGCTAATTGACGTGCTGCTGGAGCAGCCAGAAGGATAACCATGACAACCAAGCAACCCGACTGGGAGGCGATCGAACGAGCCTACCGGGCCGGTCTGCTTTCCATCCGCGAGATCGCATCAGCCCATGAGGTCTCCCACACTGCCATCAACAAGCGCGCCAAGCGTGATGGCTGGGACCGAGATCTCAAAGCAAAGATCAAGGCCAAGGCCGACGCACTGGTTTCCAAGCGCGAGGTTTCCACAGAGGTTTCCAGCAAACAGGCGGAAACCGAACGGCAGATCATCGAGCTGAATGCTGAGGTCATCGCCAACATCCGCATGGCGCACCGGGGTGACATTTCCCGAGGGCGACGGCTGACCAACAAGCTGCTGGACGAGTTGGAGTCGCTGACCGAAGAGCAGGGCACGATCAAGGAGCTGATCGAGCAGCTGAAGGACGGAGATCACGAAGACGGCGAGGCGATGGCTGACGCGTTGGCCTTGGCCAAGAAGATGAGCGCGCTTCCTGCTCGCACCAAGACCATGAGGGAATTGGCCGAGACGCTGAAGACCCTGGTCGCTCTGGAGCGCCAAGCCTACGACCTCGACGTGAAGCAGGGCGGTAGCGAAGAAGACACCCTATCCAAACTGATGGATGAATTATCGAAGGACGCCTGACCATGAAGCCCGAGCATCTCAAGCTGCTACGGGATCGGTTCTGGCGCCTGAACAACCTGTACTTCATCACGGACAAGCAGGGCAAGAAGGTCCGCTTCCGGATGACCCAGGAGCAGATCGACTACTTCCAGGGGATGCACACCCGCAACATCATCCTCAAGGCGCGCCAGCTTGGGTTCACCACCCTGGTCTGCATCGTCCAGCTCGACGCCGCGCTGTTCGAGGCTGCCAAGTGCGCCCTGATCGCACACACCCTGAACGACGCCAAGCGCCTGTTCCGCGAGAAGATCAAGTATGCGTATGACCACCTTCCCAAGGAGATACGCGCTGCCAACCCTGCTCGCAACGATGCTGCTGGTGAGCTTGTGTTCAGCAAGGGCGGATCGCTCTACGTGTCCACATCCTTTCGGGGCGGGACTCTACGGTATCTGCACGTATCCGAGTTCGGGAAGATCTGTGCCAAGTTTCCCCACAAGGCCCGAGAGATCGTCACCGGGGCATTTGAGGCTGTCGCCGCAGAGTGCTTCGTTACGATCGAGTCGACGGCGGAGGGGCGGGCGGGCTACTTCTTCGATTACTCGCAGAGCGCGGAGAAGCAGCAGCTTGCTGGCGTGCCGCTGGGACTGCTCGACTGGAAGTTCTTCTTCTTCAGCTGGTGGCGCAACCCGCTGTACTGGCTGGACCCGACCGGCGTCGTCATCCCCGACCGCCTGACCAAATACTTCGACGACCTGAACGCCAAGCACGGCATCGTCACCAACCCAGGCCAGCGCGCCTGGTACAGCGCCAAGGAAAAGACCCTCGGCGACGACATGAAGCGTGAGTACCCGTCGATCCCTGCCGAAGCATTCCAGCAGACGATCGAAGGCGCCTACTACGCCAAGCAGTTCACCAAGCTCTACGCCGCCCAGCGCATCGGCACGCTGCCTGACAACAGCCACCTGCCCGTGCACACCTTCTGGGACATTGGCGTGGGCGACTCGACCGCCATCTGGTTCGTCCGGATCGTGGGCGAGGAATTCCACGTCGTCGACTTCTACCAGAACAGCGGCGAAGGCCTGCGGCACTACATGAAGGTGCTGAAGGATCGTGGATACACCTACGGCGAGCACTGGGGCCCGCACGACATCGACAACCGAGAATTTGGTAGCGACGGCAAGACCCGGCGCGAACTCGCGCGTGAGGGCTACGAGATAGACGGACAGCGCTATTCGCTGACCTTCCAGGTGGTGCCGAAGCTCGGCGTCGACGAAGGCATCGAGCAGGCCCGCGAGATTCTGCCCCGCTGTGCCTTCGATGAGGCCAAGTGCGAGGAGGGCATCACCGCCCTGGAGAGCTACCGCAAGGAGTGGGACGACAAGCGCGGCTGCTGGAAAGACAAGCCGCTGCACGACTGGTCATCCCACCCGGCCGACGGCTTCCGCTACTTCGCCGTTGCCAAGACCAAACGCTCGCGGGTCGAGCACATCCCCGTCACGTTCACATTCTGAGGCCAGCATGCCGAATTACAGCGCAACCCGGCAGGAGTACACCAATGCTCTGCCGAGCTGGCGCCTGGTCAAGCGATGCGTGGCCGGCGCCCGAGAGGTCCGCAAATGGGACGAGTACCTGCCCATGCCGGACCCGACCAATCAGTCGCCCGAGAACAAGGAGCGGTATCAGCAGCTCAAGAAGCGGGCCATGTTCCTGAACATCACCGGGCGCACGCGTACCGGCCTGCTTGGCGCGATCTTCCGCAAGACGGCCGAGGTCGATCTACCGGCCCAGGTCCAGTACCTGCTGGAGAACGCCAGCGGTGACGGCACCAGCCTTGAGCAGTTGTCCAAGGATGCGGTAGGCGAGTGCCTGGACACCGGCCGGGGCGGCTTCCTCACCGACTTCCCCAAGATCGAGAGCGACGGCAGGCCGCGCACCGTTGCCCAGTCGGGCGGCATGCAGGCCTGGGTGCACCATTACCCGGCCCTCAGCATCATCAACTGGCGCGAAGACGTGATCGCCGGTCGCAAGCGCTTGGCGCTGGTGGTCCTGCATGAACAGGTCAGCGAGCCGACCGCCGACGGCTTCGAGTTCCAGGTCATCGACCAATATCGGGCCTTGGTGCTGGAGGACGGCGTCTACAAGCAGCGCCTGTACCGCGCCGACAAGCCTGAGGGCGAGGAGAGCATCCCGACCGACCACAACGGCAAGATCCTCGACCACATCCCGTTCTACTTCTACGGCGCCGAGAACAACGACGCGGCCGTGGACAAGGGACCGCTTGAAGACATCGCCGACGTCAACATCCTGCACTACGGCAACAGCGCTACGGTGGAGGAGGCCGGGTTCATCGCCTCGCAGCCCACGCTGTTCATTACCACCGGCATGCAGCCCGACGATTGGTTGAAGGCCAACCCGAACGGCATCCACATCGGATCCCGCCGCGGGCACAACCTGGGCGCCACTGGCTCAGCCGTCATGCTGCAGGCCGAGGAAACCCAGCTGGCCCGCGAGCTGATGAAGGACAAAGAGACGCAGATGCAGATGATCGGCGCCCGCATCGTCCAGCAGGCCGGCGGTGCCGAGACAGCAGAGGCCGTGCGCATCCGCTACAGCTCCGACAACAGCGTTTTGGGCACCATCGCGGGCAACGTATCCGAGGCGCTGAAGCTGGCAATCCTCGACGCCGAGCTGTTCATGATCGGCCAGCCCGACATGAAAGGCACGGTGTTCTGGCTCAACCAGGAGTTCTTCGACGACCAGATGGACGCGCAGATGATCCTGGCTCAGGTCCAGCTGTGGCAGCAGGGCATCATCGCGAAGAAAGACCTGCGTACGAACCTGCGCCAGGCCGGCACCATCGAGTCGGACCGCACGGACGAGAACATCGACGCCGACATTGAGGCCCAGCCTCCGGTAACCGGCAGCGAAACGGGCAACGAGCCGCCGCCAGGTGAAGACGATGAGCAGTGAAGGCTATCTCGCCGACGCGACCACCCGCCATCAGGTGTACGTGCAGCGATACGCTGGCGGCAACATCAAGCGGGTAGCCAAGTTCATCACCAAGGCCATCAGCAGGGCCAGGGAAGCGCTACGCGGCGGGTTGAGCGAATACGGCACCCAGCGGTTCAACAAGCAGCTCGGGACGCTCCAGCGCGATTTGCAGGGCATCTACAGCGACATGAAGAACCAGGCGATGCTCGATCTTGGCGAATTCGCCGGCTATGAGGCCTCGTTCAGTGCTCGGATGCTTGGCCAGGTGGTCAAGGCCATCGTACAGACCAAGACGCCGCCTGCCGCCCTGGTGGCTGCTGCTGCACTGGCCGAGCCAATGCGTTTGGAGGCCCGGGCCGGTGTGCAGCGCATCAGCATCGCAGGCGCGCTGGACCAGTTCGGCACGGCCAAGTCCGCACAGATCGTTGGTGAGATCCAGATCGGGTCCGCACTGGGCGAGACCACGCAGCAGATCAGTCAGCGCCTGACCAGCGTCCACCAGCTCCAGCAGGATCAAGCCTCGGCCCTGGTGCGGACCGTGACCAACCACGTGGCCAGCACCGCCCGTGCCGAGACGTTCAAGGAGAACGACGACATCCTGGCCGGCAAGCGCCGCATCGCCACGCTGGACGGGCGCACGTCACCGTTCTGTCGCTCGATTGACAACACGGTGGTGCCGTTCAGTGCGCCGTCGCCGCCGTTCCACTGGAACTGCCGGACGTCCGAGATCCCAGTCCTCAAGCCTGAGTTCGAGCGGGAGATACCCGGCTCGGTCAGGCCGGCGGTAGGGCCGGATGGTGCGGAGCAGGTGTCGAGCAAGACCACCTACCAGCAGTGGCTCGCCCGGCAGCCTACGGCGTTCCAGATCGATGTACTGGGCCCGGCCCGCTACAAGCTGTTCAGCAAGGGCCAGCTCACCCTCGACCGGTTCGTCGATGAGAGCGGCCACCAGATCACGCTGGACGAGCTGAGACAGCTTGAACCGCGCGCCTTCGAGCGTGCAGGACTTTGAACAGCTGGCCATGAGCCGGTTTTTTTACGCCCGAGGCTGAGCCAACGGCAAATCATCCGGGGGATGACATGAAATACCTGATCGACAAAGCAGCATTCGATGCGCTCGAACCGTCCCTGCAGGCGCTGTACAAGGCCCAGGGCGACCAGTACGTGATGGAAGTCGAGGACCTGCCCACCGGCGGTGGAGACCTCGAAGGGCTCAAGCGCCAGAACCAGACCCTGCTGGACGAGGCAAAGGAAGCGAAGCGCCAGGCGCGAGAGGCGAAGGACCAACTGACCCAGAAGGAGCTGGACGCGGCCAAGGCCCGGGGCGACTACGAGTCGCTCTACACCAGCAGCGAGCAGACCCTGGCCGCCGAGCGGCAGAAGCTGGCCGACCTGCAAGCCAGCATCGAGAGCCGCGACCTCGGTTCGGCAGCCAGCAAGATTGCTACCGGGATCGCCGACGGCCCGAACGCCGAGATCCTGGCTGAGTTCATCGGGCGCCGCCTGCGCGTCGTCGACGGTCAGGTGCGTGTCACTGATGCCGGCGGGAACCTGACGGTTTCCAGCCTGGAAGACCTGGGCAAGGAGTTTCAGAAGGAGCCGCGTTTCGCATCCCTGGTGCGCGGCTCCCAGGCAGGCGGCGGCGGGGCTGCTGGCTTGCCGGGTGGCGGGGCCACCAAAACGTGGGAACAAATGACCGGCATGGAGCGCGTAGAGCTTCGCCGTACCGACCCCGCCGAGCATGCGCGCCTGAAGGCCGCTGCGCAGGCCAAGTAAAGGAAATCAGCAATGCCAACCATCCTCTCCGATGTGGTCTTCCGCGACGAACTGCGCGACTACATGACCGTGAACACCGCCGAGCGCACCGCGTTCTTCGAGTCGGGCATCCTCACCAGCAACAATGACATGACCACGCTGCTGGCCAGCCCGTCGAACACCTTCACCCTTCCATGGTGGGTCGATCTGGATGCGTCCATCGAGCCGAACTACTCGAACGACGTGTACACCGATATCGCCGTGCCGCTGTCGGTCACCAGCGCTGAGATGCAGGCTCGCGCGGCCTACCTCAACGAAGGCTGGAACTGCATGAACCTGGTGAAGAACATCACCAACCAGGATCCGCTCGAGTTTGTCGCCGGCCGACTGACCAGCTACTGGCAGCGCCAGGCCCAGCGTCGCACCATCGCTACCACCGTGGGCATCTACAACGACAACGTGGCCAGCAATGGCGGCGACATGGTGGTGGACGCCGGCGGCACCATCAACGCTGCGGCCATCATCCGCGCCAAGGCGACCATGGGCGATTACTCTGGTCAGCTGGGCGGCCTGAGCGTCATCGCCATGCACTCGGCCGTACAGACCGAGCTGCAGATCCTGAACCTGATCGACTTCACCCCGCTGGCCAACCAGATCCCTGAGTTCGGCCGCTTCCAAGGTATGCGCGTCGTCGTCGACGACAGCATGCCGGTGATCGGCACCGGCGCAGACCGCAAGTACCTGTCGGTCATCTTCGGCCCCGGCGCTATGGGCTATGCCGAGGAGCAGGATGAGAACGATATCGCTCACGACCGCGAAGAGGCGCGCGGCAATGGCGGCGGCACTGAAACCCTGTGGACTCGCCGCAACTTCGTGATCCACCCGCTGGGCTACTCGTTCCTGTCGGACACCATCACCGGCACGCCGACCACCGGCCGCCCGGTCTCGGCCAACTGGTCCGACCTGGCCCTGGCCACCAACTGGCAGCGCAAGTTCGACCGTAAGCAGGTGCCGCTGGCATTTATCACGTCCACCGTCGCGGCATAACCCATGGCTGGCCCCTCCGGGGGCTGGCGACCTGAAGGAGAACCACCATGGAAAAAGACAAGCACATCGACCCGAACAACAAGGCTCGTTGGGGCTTCGAGGGCGAGCCTGGCAACGTCAAGGTCGGCCCGAAGACAGTTGGCGAGACCGGCGGTATCGACTCGGCCCGCACCGAGCCTGACAGCTCCGGCGCGCACAACACCGGCGGCGGCACTGGCGGCGGCGAGCAGTTCCATCAGTTGCAACAGGCCAACGCCCAACTGGCGGCCGAGAAGGAAGACCTGCAGAAGCAACTGCAGGCTCTCCAACAGGCCGAGCAGGGCCGACTCGACGCCGAGAAGGAAGAGCAAGACCGGCTGGCGGCCGAGAAGGAAGTCGAAGAGCTGAAGGCCAAGCTCGATGCCGCAAAGGTCAGCTACCGCGCCAACGCCTCGAAAGAGTCGCTGCAGAAGCTGGTAGACGAATTGCCTAAGTAACACCGTGGGCGGCTGGCAAATCCGCCGCCCCACTCATTCCAGCGGAGGCCTGATGGCTACCTACATCACCGTGGCAGACGTCGACGCCCTCCTTGGCAGCGCCTGGGCGCCCGAGGAAAAGAAGGCGCTGGCGGTCATGCAGGCTAACGCATACCTCACTTCGCTGAGCCTGGTAGGCATCGACATGCAGGCCATGCCTCAGGATGTGAAGGATGCCGGCGCCCAGCTGGCCCTGGCCGCGTCCACCGGGAAGCTGTACCAACAGCAGACCGAAGGCTCGCTCGAGGCCAAGACGGTCAAGGCCGGATCGGTATCGACCAGCCGCACCTATGCATCGCTCGACCGCGCCAGCGCCAGCGCGCAGCCCGAGGCGATCCAGTTCGCGCTGGCCCTCCTGACGCCCTGGCGCGGCAACGCATTCAGCTTCGTCGTGAGCAGGGGGTGAGCCGTGGGCCTGCGCAATGATATCCAAGTCGACTTGGCTGCTGCCTTCGACGAAGACCTGGCAGACGCGGTCGCGCCGTTCACCGGCCATTACCTTGGCCCAGGCGAGACCGACCCACTGACCGAGATCAGCACGCGCCAGCCGGTCACCTACACCGGGCGCGGCGTGCTCGACGAGTACGAGGCCCGCCGTATCGACGGCATCAATATCCTGGCGGGTGATGTGCTACTGATCTGCCTGGCGAACGAGGTCACTGACCTCCCAGCCGTAGGCCACCGCATCACTGCTGCGGACCTGATCACCGGCGAGCCGATCACTTACCAGGTCGTGAAGCCCGGCATTGACCCGGCCAAGGCCCATTACGAGATCCAGCTGAGGAGGTAGTCATGAACGTTTTCCTGTTGCAGGGCCTGGATTCCATGGCGCTTGCCTTGGCGGAAGCGGGCCACGTCTGGACCAATGCCGAAAGACACGCATACGAGAGCCTCGTTCGCGAGCTGACTCGCCATGGCTAAGCGCGGGTGGAGCACGCCGCCAAGCGCGTTTGCTGACGTTGTCGATGAACTGGTCGCCCAAAGGGTGAGGATCATCGCCATCAAGATGCTGAACGAAATCGTGCTGCGGTCGCCGGTAGACACCGGGCGCTTCCGTGGAAACAACATCGTCAGCGTAGGCGCGCCGGTCCTGGCCAGCACCTTGAACCTGGACCCGAGCGGTGCAGCCACGATCCAGGCTGGTGCCAGGGCGCTGACCGGGCTTGAGCCATTCACCGTGGTCTACATCCAGAACAACCTGCCGTATGCAGAGCGCCTGGAAGACGGCCACTCCAAGCAGGCGCCAGGCGGCGTCTATGGCGTCTCCTTCAACGGTGTGTCACAGGCATACAGCAAATGACCTTCGAGCAGATCCGCGCCATCATCATCGGCCGCATGACGCAGTGGGCGGGTATTCCGGCCAGCGCCGTCGACTATCCGAACAGCCCGAGCGGGCCATTTGATCCTGCCGGCAAGCCTATCTGGGCGCGCTTGGCTGATGTGCCGGGGCTGTCCAGCACAACCGAAATCGGCCTGGGCCCAGTCGTGCGTCGCACTGGACTGGTCATCATCCAGCTGTTCGTGCGTAGCAACACCGGCACCCTGGCCATCACCCGCGCCGCTG
>JAQZAY010000129.1 GCA_029239415.1 Pseudomonas sp.
GTCAGAAATTTTGTGTTCGGGCATAACATGAGTAAGAGGTGCATGTATGCCAACCAAAAAGAAACCCTTGCGTGACCTGCCCAAAATCCCCAAAGAACTGCTGGAGCAGTTTGGTGAGGGCTTGATGACCGCAGAAGCCATCGAGGATGCCTCTGCGGCGTTCAAGAAGGCCCTGATCGAACGCGCGCTGAATGCCGAGCTGGGTCACCACCTGGGCTATCCGCCGGGCGCGCAGCGCCCAGAGGATGAAACCAACCAGCGTAATGGCAAGAGTGGCAAGACGGTTTTGACCGGCGATGGCCCGCTGCGGCTGGAGATTCCTCGTGATCGAGACGGCAGCTTTGCGCCCATTTTGATCCCCAAGCACGAGCGCCGATACACCGGCTTCGACGACAAGATCATCGCCATGTACGCACGTGGAATGACAGTCCGAGAGATCCGAGCCTTTCTTTCCGAGCAGTACGGAACAGAGGTTTCGCACGACTTCATCAGCTCTGTGACAGATGAGGTCATGGAAGAGATCGGCGCGTGGCAACAGCGGCCTCTGGAGCCGATGTATCCGGTTATTTTCTTTGATGCGCTGCGGGTGAAAATCCGCGAAGAAGGCCTGGTGCGCAACAAGGCCATTTACTTGGCGCTGGGCGTTCTACCCGACGGGACGCGCGATATCTTGGGCATCTGGATCGAGAACACCGAGGGTGCGAAGTTCTGGATGAAAGTGTTCAATGATCTCAAGACGCGTGGTATCGAAGACGTGCTGATTGCTGTGACCGACGGACTCAAAGGGATGCCTGAGGCTCTGAGCGCAGTGTTTCCGGCTACGACACTGCAAACCTGCATCGTTCATCTGATCCGCAACAGCCTCGATTATGTGGCCTGGGATAAGCGTCGTGAATTGGCCAAGGCGCTGAAACCGATCTACCAGGCCATCAACGCCGAGGCAGCTGAGCAGGCGCTGGACGATTTTGAAAACGGCCCTTGGGGCAAGCAGTATCCAACAGTGGTGGCTGCCTGGAGACGGGCCTGGGATCGAGTGATTCCCTTCTTCGTCTTCCCGCCAGCCATCCGGAAAGTGATTTACACGACCAACGCTATCGAGAGCATCAACTCTCAGCTACGCAAGATCGTCAAGACCCGCGGTCACTTCCCGACCGACGATGCGGCGACCAAGCTGATCTGGCTTGGACTGCGAAATATCACGGCGAACTGGGGTTCAGCGGCGCATGATTGGAAGAGCGCGATGAATCAATTTGCGATTCTGTACGGAGATCGATTTATCAGGCCGACCTGGTAAAAGCACGGCCTGCCTCACGGCAGGCCGTTATCGGCCCGAACACAAAAAATCTGACAGTCTCCGCCTCCAGCAAGAACGCGGGGTACTTCAGCACCGCCCAGGCCTGTCCTAGACAAGCGTCACGCCCCTGCAATCATCAGCCGCCACCCGTTCCATACCCCGTCATCTCCAGATACCCCTCGCCTCCCGCACCGCCCACCACCCGTACCGGCCCCTCCCAATACGGAAACCGGGTCTGCATCCAGGCCTGGGGTTCGATCGCCTGCACCTGCACGTCCAGGCCCCGTTCGGCCAGGCGCAGCCGCCAGCGCGTGGGCACGGACACGCCATTGGTCTGGCGTGTCCAGCCCACCGGCTCCAGACGCACCTGCGCACCCTCCACGGGGAAGGCCTGGCCTGTCGGGTCGATCCAGGTACCGGCCTGATAAGGCATACCCTGCGCCTCGCGCACGCGGAACAGCATCAATTTGGCCCCATCGCCCAGGTGCAGGGAAAACCAGTCCCAGCCCGACTGCCCTGCAGCCAATGGCTGGCTGCTCCATTCGCGGTCCAGCCAGGCCTTGCCGGTGACGTCGACCTGTTGCCCGTCCAGCTCGACCTGCCCCTGCACCGTGTAGAACGGCTGGCTGTAGTAGTAGGACGCCTGGCCCTGGCCAGACTTCTCGCTGTAGCCGCGATCCCCGTGCAATACCAGCGGCTTGTCGGCCCGCAAGCGCAGGTCGTAGGCGAAGTCTGTGCCCGCCGCCGTCATGCGCAGGTGATCGATGCTGCCCTCGCCCTTCAACGCCCAATCGTTGATCCAGGCCTGGAACGGCTGCGCCTCGACCCCGGCCTGGCCGATGCCACCGCGCGCGAGGGTGTCGGCCGAACGGTGACCGTGGGGTCCGGTCAGCGCGGCATTGCCCATCCACAGGTTGGGGCTGTTCCAGTCGCCGGTCTCGGCGCCGGGGCGCAGCGCCGAGCGGAACAGCGTCCACTGCACGCCCCAGTCGCGGCCCTGGGCGTCCGTGAGGTTGGCGGTCACGTACCACCACTCGATGCGAAAACCATCATGGGCACCATGGTCGCGGGGGAAGACCAGCGGCTGGCCACGGCGCACCGGTTCGAAGGCCTCGGCCTGCTGGCCCAGGCCGGCGAACCCTTTGGCCGCAGGCGGTGCGTCATCAGGGCCACAGCCGCCGAGCAGCAGCGTCAGCATGAGCGAGACGATCCTAGCGTTCATCGGCGAATGCCCTCAGCAACTCGTTGGGTTGACGCCGGGCCAGTTGCCAGAGCGGCCAGGCACTGGCCAGCACGCTGCTCAGCAGGCCCAGCAGGGCCAGGCGCAGCAACTGATCGGGGAACACCGACAGTGGCAGGCGCCAGCCGAACGCCTGGACATTGACCACCGCCACCAGGCACCAGGCCAGCAACAGCCCCAACGGAATCGCCAGGGCGACGGTCAGCCCCCCGAGCAACACGGTCTGCCCCAGGCTCAGCCAGACCAGGTGCGTACGGCGCACGCCCAGGGCCCACAGTGGCGCCAGCTGGCTCAGCCGGGTCTGCCCCAGGGTCAGCAGGCTGATGAACAGGGCCACGGCCGCAATGCCCAGCGTCAGGCTGTTGAGCGCCGTCGTGGCCGCAAAGGTGCGGCTGAAGATCTCGGTGGACCAGCGCTTGAGCGCTGCCTGCTCGATGAGGTGCTCATCGTCCAGGGCGAAGGCGGCCTGCACGGCCGATTTGAGTGCCGATGCCTGGCCGGGCAAGGTCTGCACACCGAGGCTGGTCAAGGTGGCCGGGGGCCACAGCGTTCGCAGCGTCTTGGCTTCGAGCATCAGGTGGCCTTTGGGGTTGCCATAGTCGGCGTAGATCCCGACCACGGCGAACGGAGGCTCGGCACCCAAAGCCACGGTGTCGCCGACCGTCACTGCGAGGCGTCGGGCCAACTGCTCGCTCAGCATCACCCCTTCGCCTTGAGTCAGGCGTTGCCAGGCGTCCGGTTCCTGCGACAGCAAGGGCCAGTGCCCACGCAATCGCGCCGGTTCGGCGACGCCTTGGGCCTGCACGGGCCAGCCTTGCACCTGGACGTCGGTGCGCCAGCTAGCCACCACCGAGGTGACCTCCGGGCGCTGGGTCAGCCAGTCGGCCAGGCGGGTGGCGTGTCGGGTGTCCTTGGGGCTGATGTACAGGTCGGCGGACAAGCGCTGGTCGAGCCAGCCCAGGAACGTGCTGCGAAACCCTTCGGTCATGCTGCCGACACCGACACTCGCCGCCAAGGCCAGCAGCAAGGCCATCAAGGCCAGGCTCAGGGCCGGCAATTGCTGACGGCTGTCGGCGATGAACCACTGGCCCAACGGCCGCCGGACCATCCGCGCAAGCCCCGCCAGACAGCCTTCGAGCAACAAGGGCAGCAGCAACGCCGCCGCCAACAGGACGGCGGCGACCAGGGCAAAGGCGCTGGGCAGGCCATGGCCGTAGCGCCAGCAAGCCAGTGCGACCATGACCAGCCCGACGGCGACCAGGCCCTGGCGCTTGAGCCAGGGCAGTTGCGCCAGGCGCCAGGCTTGAGGCCGGGCCAGGGCCAGCAAGGGCAGGCGCGCTGCACGGGCCACACTGCTGGCACCGGCGAGCAGCGCGCCGAGGACCGCGACCCCGATGCCGCTCAGCCACCACTGCGCAGGCAGGCTCAACTGCCGGGCCACCTGGGCGCCGTACAGCCCCTGCACGCTGGCGGCCACGTCCGGCAGCAGCAGCGTGGCCAGCCCATAGCCACTGGCAACGCCGGCAAGCCCGCCCGCCACGGCGAACAGCCCCAACTCCAAGGCCAGACCCAGCAACAGCACCCGCTGGCTCACGCCACAGGCTCGCAGGGTGCGCAGCAGCGCGCGGCGCTGTTCCAGGGCCAGGCCGATGGCGGCATGGGCGATGAACAGGCCGACCACGAAGGCCAGCAAGCCCAAGGCGGTGAGGTTGAGATGGAAACTGTCGGTGAGCCGCCCCAGGTCGCCATCGTCACCCCCCGGCTGCACGCTGACACGTTGGGCGAGCGTGTGGGACAAGGGTGGCCCTGGGTGGTTGATCAGCAGCCGCGACAGCTGGCCGGGCATGCGCAGCAGCGTCTGGGCCTGGCCAATGTCCATGACCAGCACCCCTGGGGCCAGGTCGGGCTCGAGCCTGAAGGGCGGCAGCGCCTGACCCTGCAGGTCATGGGCCGTCTCACCGGGCGCGAGCGCCAGGACGTGCCAGGTATCCGGGGCGATCAGGGTCTGCCCCGGCGCATTGATGAAGGCCTGCACATCGAAGTCCTGCAAGCGCTGACCGGCCACGCGTGCGTCGCCTGGTTGGCTGAGCGGGTCGATCCCGATCACCCGAAGCTCATGGGGCGTCGGGCCGGCGATGCTCAGGCGTCCCTCCAAGAGCGGCGTGACGTCCCAGCCCAGCCTGCGCAGCTGCACGTACAGCGCCTGGTCCAGGCGTTGTCCATCGCGTGCCACCAGCCGCGCCTGGGTCGAACTGCTGAGCACGGCGCTGGCGCGCGCATAATCGCTGCGCGCCTGAGCATTGAGCGCCTGAACTCCGGTCCAGAGCGCCGTGGCCAGCCACAGACCGGTGAAGATCGCCATGCCTTGCAGGCGATGGCGGCGCCAATGGCTCAGCAAGGCCTGGAGGGTGATCAGCCAGGTGCTCATCGCGCAGGCCCGTCGCACACTTGCCCGGCCTGCAGCCAGCATTGGCGCTGCAGGCGGCTGGCCAGACGCTGGCTGTGGGTCACCATCAGCACGCTGCTGCCCGCCTCATCGACCAGTTGCAGCAGCAGCGCCAGCACCTCGTCGCTGCTCGCCTCGTCCAGGCTGCCGGTCGGCTCGTCGGCCAGCAGCAGGGGCGGCTTGCTAGCCAGCGCCCGGCCGATGGCGACCCGTTGTTGTTGCCCCCCGGAAAGTTGCTCGGGATAACGCTCCAGCAGCGCACCGAGCCCCAGGCGATGCACCAGGTGCGCGGTCCAGCGGGCGTCGTAGCGTCTGGCCAGGCGCGCCTGAAAGGTCAGGTTGGCGGCGACGTCCAGGCTGCTGAGCAGGTTGTACTGTTGGAACACCAGGCCGATGTCTTCGCGGCGCCAGCGCGCCAGGGCGGCTTCGGAGCGGCCGTCCAGGGGGACGCCGTCGATCAGCACACGGCCCTGGTCGGCGCGATCCAGGCCGGCGATCAGGTGCAGCAGGGTGCTCTTTCCGCTGCCGGACTCGCCCATCAGCGCCAGGCTTTCACGCGGGCCCATGGTCAGGTCCACGCCACGCAGAACAGGCAGGTCGCCCTGGGCGGTGCCGAAGGATTTGTACAAGCGTTCGACGATGAGCATGGCAAGGGTGTCCCTGGGTTGAGGCATCTGGGCGGCGGGGCGACCAGGCCATCGGGTGTGCTGCTATGACAGCGTCCGAACGACACGGGTGCAATTGGATAAACGAATTGCAAATACGAATCGTTGGCAGATAGTATGCGCCACCTTTTTCAATGCGCCTTGTCGCCGCGCTCCGTGTTCCCTGGTTCGAGACCTCCATGACCCGCTCTTCGTCGAAACCCCTCGCCGTCCCCTGCGCCTTATGCTCTGCTGTTCTGGGCGTCAGCCTGGCCTGGGCCGTCCCGGTGCGCGCCGCCCAACCTGCGATCGTTGACCTGCCGGCCAGCACGGTGGACGCCGACTCCGTGCAGCATGAGGCCGAGGCGTTCACGCCGGCGACGGCCCAGGTCGCCCAATCGTCCCTGCCCTTGGCCGAGACGCCTCGCAGCGTGCAGGTCGTGTCGCGCACCGTGCTGGACAGTCAACAGGCGATGGGCCTGGCCGACGCCCTGAAGAATGTGCCGGGCGTCACCGCCGGGCAGTACGGTCGGCGCGGCTGGGACGATCTGATCATCCGCGGCCAGGTGGCCTCGGACTCGTTGTTCGTCGACGGCCTGCGCACGGGCGTGTCCAATCGGGTGGCCGAGCAGATCGCCGGCTTCGAGCAGGTCGAAGTGCTCAAGGGGCCAGCGTCGCTGGAATATGGCCTGGTGTTGCCAGGCGGCGTGGTGAACATGGTGAGCAAGCGGCCGCGCCTAGAGCCGTTCGCCACCTTCGGCCTGAGCTACGGCAGCGACGACCTGCGCCAGGGCACCTTCGATGTCGGCACGCCCTTGTCCGACACAGGCAAGGCTGCCCTGCGGGTCAACGGCCTGCTGTCCAACGCCAACGACGACACCGACCATGTCTGGTTCAAGAACCAGTACATCGCACCCTCGCTGACCCTCGACCTGGGCCCGGACACCGACTTCACCGTGCTCGCCAGTCACCAGGACCGCCAGTACCTGCGCCAGCAGGGCCTGCCATTGTCCGGCTCGATCGATGGCAACCCCAACGGCGACCTGCCCCGCCGCCGTTTCACCGGTGAGCCGGACCAGGACCCGTACCACGGCGTCTCCAACCGCATCGGCTACAGCCTGGCGCATCGCTTCGGCGACGGCTGGACCTTCAACCAGAACCTGCGCTGGCAGACCTACCGCCTGGACGGGCAACTGGTCGCCAATGGTCGCCTGCAGGCCGACGACCGCACGCTGGCGCGCACGGCCCAGACCCAGCATTTCGACGGCGACACCCTGAGCCTGGACAACAACCTGCAGCGGGTCTTCGAGACCGCCTGGGGCGCCCATGACCTGACCTTCGGCGTCGACTACCTGCGCAGCCGGGAAAGCAACCGTACCGTCACCTGCAAAGTGGGCAGCCTGAACGTCTACGCGCCACGCTATGGCCAGGCCATCACCTGCCCGGCGACGCCGCGCACCTGGACCGACACCACGGTGCGCATGGTCGGCAGCTACCTGCGCGACAGCTACCAGATCGACGACCGCTGGCTGGTCACGGCCGGCCTGCGGCATGACCACAGCGACACCTATGGTGACAACCACCTCACCGACCGTCGCACCAGCAGCCCGGCCAGCGCCACCACCGGTGCGGTCGCGGTGATGTACGAGCTGCTGCCGAACGTGCGTCCCTACCTGAGCTTCGCCACCTCGTTCTACCCGAACACGGGCACGGATGTCGCCGGCAAGACCTTCGAGCCGGAAAAGGGCCGCCAGTGGGAAGCCGGGGTGAAGTTCGACCTGGTGCCGGGCAGTACCTTGCTGACCGTCGCCGCCTTCGACCTGCGTCGGCAGAACGTGCTGCAGGACGACCCGCTCAACGATGGCTTCAGCGTGGCCATCGGCGAGCAGCGCACCCAGGGCGCCGAGCTGGAGCTGACCGCCGACCTGAACGATCGGCTCAGCCTGCTGGCCGGCTACGCCTACACCTGGGCCATCATCACCGACGACGGCGACCAGCAGCCCTCGACCGTGGGCGATCGCCTGGCCAACGTGCCGCGCCACAGCGCGAACCTGTTCGCCCGCTACCGTTTCGATGGCTCGCCACTGGGCTGGGAGGTCAACGGCGGCCTCAATGCGGTCGGCGAACGCTACACCAATGGCTACTCATTGCCCGGCTATGCGGTGGTCGACGCCGGGATCGCCTATGGCACGCCACACTGGCGCACCGCGTTGAACGTCAAGAACCTGTTCGACCAGCACTACTATGCCGGGGGCCTGGCCCAGGCCGTTGCGCTGGACAACGACCGTACGGCGGTGATGTCGGTCACCTACCGCTACTGAGCCTTCCGGGAGCGCTGCGGGTCGAGATCTTGCGTCGCCGTGCATTCTGGCCCAAGCTCGACGTTCCGCTCAGGCTGGGTCGTCCGATGTCACCGCGCTACCGTTTGCTGATCGCCGTTTCGCTCCTGGTCATCGTGCCAGGGGTGCTCGGTTATCTGTGGCACGAACCGCCCGCCCCTGCACCCCGTGTGCCACCGCACAGCTATCACCAGGCACTGCGTCAGGCGCACCAAGGCCAGCCGGGTGCGGCACGGGTGCTGTATCAGCAACTGCAACGTGCCGACCTGGCGCCCGACCGACAGGTGGCCTTGCTTGCCGAACTGCCTCACTACCCTTCGCCCCAGGCCTTGAAGCTCGCGCAGGATGCCCTCGAGGATGCCGATCCCGGCGTGCGTCAGGCCGCTATTCTCAGCGTCCGTGGCTTGCTCTCGGACTCGCAACGCAGCCTGGTGCTGGGCCCCTTGCTGGACGACGACGAGCAGTCGGTCCGCTTCGCCGCCGTGGATGCATTGCTGGGGCTGGCGCCGGACGACATCGGCGTGTACTTCGGCCCGCTTCAGGAGGTGCTGGAGCAGTACCAGCAGGTGCTCGAGCAGCAGCCCGAGCAGCCTGCCGCGCAAGTCCATCTGGCACGCCTGTACCTGCACGAACGCGCCTTCGATGCAGCGGCCAAAGCCCTGGATCGCGCCCTGGCACGAGAGGCTGAGAATCTGGACGCCCTGATACAGCGAGTTCGGCTGCTGGAGGGCCGAGGCCAACAGGACGCCTCGCGGCAAGTGCTGGCCGAGGCGCTGGTCCGCCACCCGGACGCGGCCGTGCTGCAATATGAACTCGGTCGCTGGTTGCGGCGTCACGACCAGGACGAATACGCCTTGCTGGCCTTCTCACGTGCGGTCGAACTGGGGCCGCGCAACCCCGACTATCGGTATGCCCTGGCCACGACCCTACACCGCCTGGACCAGGTGGAGGCGGCGCAGAAACAGCTCGAGACCCTCGTCGATCAACAACCGGCCAACCGCAAGGCCCGGGTACTGTTGATCCAGTACTGGAAGGAAACCGGGCAGTTGCAGAACGTTCAGGTCCTGCTGGCGCAACTGGAGCAGCAGAACCCGGACGACCCACTGGTGCAGCAGGGTCTGTGACCTTCCTGATGCGCCAGGCGCAGAAGGGCCTGTACCCAGGATCATCACGCCAAGCCCTGCGAGGGCCTGATGTACCCGCTGTCAGTGGCCGATGTCTTCGTGCCACAACGTCGGGTCGCGTTCGATGAAGGCGTTCATCAACGCTCGACAGGTGTCGTCGTTCAAGACCTCCACCTCGACTCCACGGCTACGTAACAATGACTCTTCGCCCAGGAACGTCTGGTGTTCTCCCACGATGACCTTGGGTATGCCATAGAGCAGGATGGCGCCACTGCACATGGCGCAAGGCGACAGGGTGGTATAAAGCGTGGATTCCCGATACACCTCGGCACGCTGACGGCCGGCATTTTCCAGCGCGTCCATTTCGCCGTGCAGCACGGCGCTGCCTGCCTGTACGCGGCGGTTGTGCCCA
>JAQZAY010000001.1 GCA_029239415.1 Pseudomonas sp.
GTACAGCCAGATCAAGGACCCGCAACACCATGGTCGCAAGGTGCTGCACGAGTTCGTCAAGGCCGGCGCGCCCGAAGAGATCCTCTACGTCAACAAGCCGCATATCGGTACCTTCCGCCTTACGGGGATGGTCGAGAACATGCGCGCCGAGATCATTGCCCTGGGCGGCGAAGTGCGCTTCGAGCAGAAAGTCACCGACCTGCTGATGGACGACGGCCAACTGCACGGCGTCGTGCTGGAAAACGGCGAGCAGCTGCACTCTCGCCACGTGGTCATGGCGCTGGGCCACAGCGCCCGCGATACCTTCCGCATGCTGCACGCCAAGGGCGTATACATGGAAGCCAAGCCGTTCTCGATTGGCTTTCGCATCGAGCATCCGCAGACGCTCATCGACCAGGCGCGCCTGGGCAAGTACGCCGGCCACCCGAAGCTCGGGGCTGCCGACTACAAGCTGGTGCACCACGCCAAGAACGGTCGCTCGGTCTACAGCTTCTGCATGTGCCCGGGCGGTACAGTGGTAGCGGCCACCAGCGAGCCGGGCCGCGTGGTCACCAACGGCATGAGCCAGTATTCGCGCAACGAGCGCAACGCCAACTCGGGCATTGTCGTCGGCATCCACCCGGAACAGGACTACCCGGGCGGCCCGCTGGCCGGCATCGAGTTGCAGGAGCAGCTGGAAGCCAAGGCCTACCTGCTCGGTGGCAGCAACTACCAGGCACCGGCGCAGCTGGTGGGCGATTTTGTCGCCGGACGGCCATCGACCGAGCTGGGCAGTGTCGAGCCGTCCTACAAACCAGGCGTCAGCCTGGGCGACCTGGCCCTGAGCCTGCCGGACTTCGCCATCGAAGCGATCCGCGAGGCGCTGCCAGCGTTCGACCGCCAGATCAAGGGCTATAACCTGCCGGACGCCGTGCTCACCGGTATCGAGACGCGAACCTCTTCGCCATTGCGCATGACGCGTGGCGAGGATTACCAGAGCCTGAACCTGCGTGGTCTGTTCCCGGCCGGCGAAGGCGCAGGCTATGCCGGCGGGATCCTCTCGGCGGGTGTCGACGGTATTCGCATCGCCGAGGCCGTTGCGCGCGACATGCTCGGCCTGAACAGCTGAACCGGGCCTGCGTGAGGCCATGAAAAACCCCGACCGGCAATGCCGAGTCGGGGTTTTTCATGGAGGATCGATCAATGCGTGACGCGGCTGGTGCCATCCACGGTCATGATGCGCACGCGCTCACCCACGCGGAAGATCTCGTTGTCCTGCACTTGCTGCACATAGGCACGGGTACTGCCATCGTCCTCACGCACGGTGATCTCGACGCCCTGGGTACGGGTGATGCCTTCTTCGGCGGCCGAACCTGCCAGGCCACCCGCCACGGCACCGATCACCGCCGCCACGATGCTGCCCCGGCCCCCGCCGATGGCACTCCCTGCAACACCACCGACAACTGCGCCGGCGCCGCCGCCGATCGGCGTCTTGGTGCCTTCGATCTTGACCGGACGCAAGGCCTCGATGGTGCCCATGCGCACGGTTTGCACGCGTCGAGCTTCATCGCGGGAATAGGAATCGCCGGTCAGGTTCGAGGCACAGCCGCCGAGCAGCAACGACAGGGTGGTAAAGCTGGCCGCCAGCAGTACGGATTTACGCATGGGAAGAGTCTCCATAAGTCAGGTAACCATTAGACCCTGCGCAAACCCGACTGTCACGATAGTCGCCGGATAAATTGTTTTCATTCAGTGAACAGACAGCAGAGGTTGACCGCGCCGCGCCGCGCCGACGGTGCGGTGAGGTCACGGTGCCAGGCGCTCGCGTACCCACTGGCCATCGACGCTGCGGTAGTTCAGACGGTCATGCAGCCTGCTGGAGCGCCCCTGCCAGAACTCGATGCGATCGGGTAGCAGGCGATAGCCACCCCAGTGTTCCGGGCAGTGTGGGTCACTGTCGCTGAAGCGCGCCTCGGTAGCCTTGACCAGGCCCTCGAGCGCTTCGCGACCGGCAATCACCTGGCTCTGCGGCGATGCCCAGGCGCCCAGCCGACTGCCCAGGGGGCGTACCTGGTAGTAGTCGTCCGACTCCTTGGCACTGACCTTCACGACCCGCCCCTCGATGCGTACCTGTCGCTCCAGCGCGGGCCAGAAGAAGGTCATGGCGGCAAACGGACAGTCCCTGAGCTGTTGGCCCTTGGCGCTGTCGTAGTTGGTGAAAAAGGTGAAACCCTGGGTATCGAGCCCCTTGAGCAACAATACCCGGCAGTGCGGGCGCCCTTGTCCGTCGACCGTAGCCAAGGTCATGGCATTGGCTTCCACCGGGGCCTGTTCGGTCTTCACCGCATCGCCGAACCATTGATGGAACAGGGCAAACGGCTCATCCGGGGCCTGGGCTTCGGCCAGGCCGTCGCGGGTATAGTCGCGGCGCATGTCGGCCAGGGTCTGGGTCATTTGCTGCATTCCTTGTCGATCAATTGGCCTTGGCAGTGGTCTTGGCAGCGACTTTCTTGTCAGCCGCCGCAACCTTCTTGGCAGCTGGCTTGGCCGGCGCGGCTTTCTTCTTGGCCACGGGCTTGGCAGGCGCCTTGGCCTTGGCCGCAGCCTTTTTCGCAGCGGGCTTGGCTGCAGGCTTGGCATCGGCCTTGACGGCGGAAGCCTTGGTATCCTGGACTGCGACCATCTCGGCGGCGCTCAAGGTCGGCTGCTTGTACTTGGCCAGCAGTGCCAGCATGGTGTCCTGCGGGGTCACCAGCATTTCGACACGACGATTCAGCGCGCGGCCTTCGACACTGTCATTGGCTGCACGCGGCATCACCGAGCCCATGCCACGCAGGGTCAGGCGATCGCGTTGCAGGCCGCTGAGACGGAAGATCGCCGACACGGAAGCGGCGCGTTCCTGGCTGAGCTTCTGGTTGATCGCGGCGGCGCCGCTGGTGTCGGCATGGCCAAGCACGAGCACGGCGGTCTTGGGATCGGCCTCAAGCACCTTGGCCACGCGGGTGATCGGGCCCAGGGTGACCGGCAGCAGCATGGAAGGACGGTCAGGGTTGTAGGCACCTTCGACCGGGATGGTCACTACCAGGAGGTCTTCGCGGCGTTCAAGCTCGAACTGGCTGTCCTTGATCGCTTCGCGCAGCTTGGGCTCGTAGCTGTCCAGCCAGGCCTGGGTGGCCTTGTGGTCGATCTGCGGCACCGCTGCCTTGGCTGACGCCTTGTTCTCGCCACCGAACGGCCACCACCAGCGGCTGTTGCTCTCGGACTTGGCATCGGCCTGGGCGACCTTCTCGGCCACCACTGCCTTCACCTCCTTGTCGGCCACCTTGTCCGAGCCAAAAGGCCACCAGCCGTGACCACCCTCGGTGGAGGCGTTCTGCGGGTGCTGGGCACAGCCAGTCACTGCAAGGCAAAGGGCGAGAGCTAAGGTTTTATGTGAAGACATCAGCGAGACACCATGAAAATGAAAGATTTTTGCCCTGACAGACCGGGCGTTGAATTGAGAATAGTCAAAGGGTCCTGGCAATACCCGTGTTACCCGATCAAAGGCAATGTGCCAACACCCGTACCAGCTTCTGCGCGCGAGGGTCCATCAGCACATAAGGCCCGAGGGTATTGGTGACAAAGCCGAAGGCTACATCGTACTCGGGATCGGCGAACCCTACCGAGCCGCCTGCCCCAGGATGGCCGAAGGCCCTGGCACCGAGGCCGAAGGTCGCATTGGCAACCCCGGGCTGGTCCAGCATGCAGCCCAGGCCAAAGCGGGTCTGGGTCAGCAAGGTCCGGTCCTGGCCGACGCTGTGCTCGCGCGTCAGCTCGTCGAGCAGTTCGGACTCGAGCAGGCTGCCGTCGAGCACGCCGGCATAGAACCCGGCAAGGCTGCGGGCGTTGCCATGGCCATTGGCCGCAGGCTGATGCATGCGTCGCCACTCGGGCTTGTTGGTACTGGTCAGAACCGCCGGTGGGTTGGTGAAGGCGCGCGTCGACAACGCCTCTGCATCGCGCAAGGTCACCTGCAGCAGGCGCTGCGCCGCTTCGTCACCGGTGTTGCCCTTGCCACGGGCGATGTGCGCCACGCGCGGGAATTCTTCATCGGCCAGGCCGACATGAAAGTCCAGGCCCAGGGGCCTGGCGGTACGAGCGACGATGGAGTCGCCCGGCGCGCGGCCATCGGCCCGGCGGATCAGCTCACCGACCAGCCAGCCGTAGGTGATGGCGGCGTAGCCATGGGCGGTGCCAGGGGTCCACCAGGGCGTCTCGGCGGCCAGGACTTCGGTCATGAGCGACCAGTCATAGAGCGCCTCGGCGGGTAGCAACTCGCGAATCGCCGGCAGGCCGGCACGGTGGCTGAGCAACTGGCGCAGGGTCACGTCCTGCTTGCCGGCCTGGGCGAACTCGGGCCAGTAGCGGGCGACCGGAGCATCCAGGGAGAGCTTGCCCTCGCCCACCAACTGCAGGGCAGTGACGGCGGTGAAGGTCTTGGTGCAGGAAAACAGGTTGGCAATGGTATCGCTGTGCCAGGCCTGCTGGCCGTCCTTGTCGGCGCTGCCGGCCCACAGGTCGACCACGGTTTCCCCGCCGACCTGGATGCACAGCGCTGCACCGCGCTCCTGGGAATCGTCGAACAACGCGGCGAACGCCTCGCGTACCGCCTCGAACTTCAGCTCATAGTGACCCTGGATCTGCACCCGCCAACTCTCCCGACCGACCGTGTTCAAATGGCGTGCATTGTTTCAGCACCGGACGCTTTTGCATACAGGTCATCGCCGGGTGGTCATCGCCGTGGCTTCTGGCTGCGCGGGTGCAAGCGGCTGCAGGTCCTTGCGCAACTGCTCCAGCGCCTGCTGGTTGACCTTGCGCACGGTGTCGACGAAACCGGCGTAGGGCACATCGGTTATGGCCACTAGTCCCAGGTGCCCGTTCTCGCCATCGAGCAACCGCCCGCTGGCGGGCTGGTCAAGGTACTGGAACCAGTGCACGCCGACGATCGACCGCTGGGCCAGGGCCGCCTTGACGAAATTGCCATAGGCCGGCCCGCGGTCTTCCTCGCGCGGCACTTCCAGCGGGCCTGGCCAGAACGGGCCGCGATCACGCGAGCCGAACTGGAATTCGGACACCAGCACCGGCTTGTCCAGCGCCTCGAGCTGGGCGAAGTCATAGCCGTCCTCGGGCTTGAGCGTATAGAAGTTGAAGCTCAGCACGTCACAGTAGCGCGCACAGGCCTTGACCGCTTCGGGCGTGCTCACGGCAAAACGGCCGCCGAGCAGCAGGTGGTTGGGGGCATGCCACTTCAAGGAATCGGAGAGGGTCTTGAAATAGGTTTCGGCGAACACCTGCTGGAAATACTGGAGGTCGCGCTCGATCTCCGGATGCTCCGGGCTTGGCAGCGGAGCTTGGAATCCAGGATCTTCCATCAGCTCCCAGGCCTTGAGGTCGATGCCCCAGGCCCGGGACAGGCCATCCTGGTTGCGGTACTTGTCGCGCAGTTGCTTGAGGAAGGCGCGCTTGGCCGGCACGTCGGTAGTCAGGCGCAAGGTACCGTATGCCAATGCATAGCGGGCCTTGGGATCACTACCCGGCGCGGCCCAGGCCAGCTCGTTGTCGGCAAAGTAGCCGACCAGCCACGGATCGTCGCGGTGGTCACGGGTAGCGATGGCCACCGCTCGCTCGGTGGCCATGGCGAATCGCGGGTCGAACGGATCGGGCATGCCGCCCCACCAGTCCTGGCCCGTGCTGATGCTGGCGTAGTCGCCACCGATCGACAGCGGCAAGGTGTAGGGCACGCGCTTGGCCGGGGCCAGCGCCGGGTCGCTCCAGTTGCCCAGGGTGTTGAAGCCCCAGGCCTGCATGCGGTCAAGGCTTTGCGCCTGCCAGCGCTGGGTATCGAACACCGCGGCAGGGCATGGGCTGTCGGCCTGCGGCTGGGCGGCGGGCAGGCAAGGCGTGCCATGCGCCCGCTCGAGGTTGGCGGCATAGAAGTCGAACCAGCGCCCCTGGTTGAAGTTGCGCCCACGCGAGGCGCCGGTGCCATCGTCGTTGTTGCCCTTGCCATAGAACGACGCCAGCGGCTCCCCGTCGGCAGGCAAGACGGTAAACATGTCCTCGCGCCCCGTGACGTAGGTGCGGCCGGCATCGGCGGCCACCGCGTTGACACCCAGCGAATAGAACGGATTGCCCTCAGGCGTCACCAGGTACCAGCGGCCGTCACGCTTTTCGGTGCGAAAGAACCCCTTCGCTTCGAAACTGGCAGCGCCCTGCAGGCCGCCATAGCTGTCGAGCTGCTGCTTGCCGCGCTCGGCGAGCCAGCCCTGCAGCTGTTGCTGCTCGCGGGTGGCGGCGGACTTGAGCTGCTCGTCGTCGAGGACCTTTTCTGGCCAGCGGCTGCGGGTCGATTGACCGTATGCGTCGATGAGACCGGTGTAGGCGGCTTTCTGCGCCTGGTCGTCATCCTGCAGGCCGACCCGTTCGATGAGCAGGCTCTGGGCGACATTGGGCTGGGGGATCGACAGGCTGATCGAAGTGACCTGCGCCAGGTCCAGCTCGCCCACGCTGCTGGTCAGCAGCAGGCGCTGGCCCTGATAGCTCCAGGGCATCGGCGGCGCGGCGCGCATGCCATGCGCCAGTGGCGAGAAGGCTTTCAACGGTACCAGTACGGTCTGCGCGGGTCCTGCCGGCAGGTCGATACGGCTGGTCAGGGTTTTCCCATTGCTGCTCTGCACGACCACGTCGACGCTCAGCGCCCAGTCCATGCCGCTCTGCAAGCGCAGTGTAAGCGCCTGGGCAGTGGACCAGTCCCAGACGCCCTGCTGCGGGCTCAAGTGCAGTGTCGGGCGCGGTGCGGGATTGAACACCACGCGGCGCAGCACCTCGCCCTGGGCGGTCTGCTCGGCATTGTATTGCGGCAGGCTGGCATCCTCGGTCGCCACGTTGACCACCGAGGCCGGGCGCACGAAGCTGAACAGCGTCTGCTGGCCGGCGAGCAGCGGCGTGCTGAACAACAGGGTTAGAACGGCGGGCAAGGTACGGCGGATCATGAGGCTGGTACTCTCCTGCAAGGCCCGTCCCGGGCCAGGTCTGAGTGATAGACAACAGGCCGCGGCCTAGCGCTGCGGGCTCAGGCGATTTCCCGGCGAAACGGCGGCAGCGCATTGAGGATAGCCTTGCCATAGCGCTGGGTCACAACGCGCCGGTCCAGCAAGGTGATGGTGCCGCGGTCCTGCTCGGTGCGCAGCAAGCGCCCGCAGGCCTGGATCAGGCGCAGCGAAGCGTCGGGCACGGCGATTTCCATGAACGGGTTGCCGCCACGGGCCTCGATCCATTCGGCCAGGGCCGCTTCCACGGGATCGTCCGGCACGGCGAAGGGAATCTTGGCGATGACCACGTGCTCGCAATAGGCTCCGGGCAGGTCGACGCCCTCGGCGAAGCTGGCAAGGCCGAACAGCACGCTGGACTTGCCGTCGTCGACCCGCGCCTTGTGCTTGTTGAGGGTCTCCTGCTTCGACAGGTTGCCCTGGATGAACACCTGCTTGCGCCAGTCGCGGTCGAGGCCGTCGAACACCTCTTGCATCTGCTTGCGCGAAGAGAACAGGACCAGCGAGCCACGCGAGCCCTGCACCAGGTCGGGCAGGTCGCGAATGATCGCCGCCGTGTGCGCCGCGGCATCGCGCGGATCGGCGCGCAGGTCGGGCACCCGCAGCACACCGGCGTCGGTGTGATGGAAGGGGCTGGGCACCACGGCGGTGACGGCATCGCGCGGCAGGCCGGCACGCATGCGAAACCGGTCGAACTTGCCGAGCGCGGTCAGGGTGGCCGAAGTGACCAGGGCCCCGTGAGCCACGTTCCAGAGGCTGCGGCGCAGCATCTCGGCCGCCAGGATGGGGCTGGCGTTGACCTCGATGTCGAACAGCGCCCCGCTCTCGGCCAGGGTCAGCCAGCGCGCCATGGGCGGGCTGTCTTCTGGGTCTTCGGCGGTGAAGGCGGTCCACAGCTCCCAGTTGCCCTGGGCGCGGGTCAGCAAGGTGCCGAATAGCGGGTACCACTCCTCGGCCTGGTGGCTGGCGATGCCGATATTGACCTCGCCATCCATGCCTTCCTTGAGCAGGTCGGCCAAGCGGGAGAACAGGTCATTGAGGCGAGAAAAGCCTTTTTTCAGCTCGATGCCGACCTCGCGGATCTGCTCGGGCACCACGCCGCCCTCGAAGCGGTAGCGCGGACGATCGCGGCCTTCCATATCCTCGCCCGGGCGGAAGTCGGCCACCTGCTCGCAGAGGGTGAACATGAACTGCTGCTGGGTGCGGATTTCGCGCGCCAGCTCCGGCACCTGCTCGATCAGCTTGCCCAGGTCGCCCGGCAGCGGGTGCTGGGCCAGCAGCTTGGTGAGGTTCTTGGCGGTCTGCTCCAGCCACTCGGATGTCGAGCGCAGGCGCGAATAATGGGCGAAGTGGCCGATGGCCTTGTCTGGCAGGTGGTGGCCTTCGTCGAACACGTAGATCGTGTCGCGCGGGTCGGGTAGCACGGCGCCGCCGCCCAGGGCCAGGTCGGCCAGGACCATGTCGTGGTTGGTGACGATCACGTCGACCTTGCCCATGCCCTCGCGCGCCTTGTAGAAGACGCACTGCTGGAAGTTCGGGCAATGCCGGCCGGTGCACTGACTGTGGTCGGTGGTAAGACGGGCCCAGTCCGGGTCCTCGAGGGCCTCGGGCCAGCTGTCGCGATCGCCGTCCCAGCGGTTGCCGGCAAGCTTCTCGATCATGCTGGTGAACAGCTTCTGGCTGCGCTCGTCGACCTCGATGCGAAAGCCTTCGTCCTCGAACAGCTGGGCAGTGGCCGTTTGCGCCTCGCCCTCCTGCAGCAGCAGGTCGAGCTTGGACAGGCACAGGTAGCGGCCACGCCCCTTGGCCAGGGCGAAGCTGAAGTTCAGCCCGCTGTTGCGCATGAGGTCGGGCAGGTCCTTGAAGACGATCTGCTCTTGCAGGGCCACGGTGGCGGTCGCCACCACGAGGCGCTTGCCGGCGGCCTTGGCGGCGGGGATGGCGGCCAGGCTATAGGCAACGGTCTTGCCGGTACCGGTACCGGCCTCGACCGCGACCACGGCCGGGTCGCCGGCGCGCCGGCCTTCGTCGTCGCAGGCGATATCGCCCAGCACCTTGGCGACTTCAGCGATCATCAGGCGCTGGCCATAGCGGGGCTTGAGGCTCTTGGCTTCGAGAAAACGCGTGTAGGCGCCCTGGATGGTGGTCTTGAGTTCGTTACTGATCATGGTCTGGGGGCGCCCGGAGGGCTGGATGAATTTTCAGTGTTTCGCATGGGCGGCTATCATACCCCGCTATTGTCCTTTGCGCCGCATGGAGATCCGATGACCGCCTTCGCACTGCCCTATACCTTGCATGTTCTGGCTACCCTGGTGTGGGTTGGCGGCATGTTCTTCGCCTGGCTGGTGCTACGGCCCGCGGCGGCTGCAGCCTTGGAGGGGCCAGCCCGGCTACGGCTCTGGGTTGAAGTGTTTCAGCGTTTTTTCGTGTGGGTCTGGGTGGCGATCGGGGTACTGGCGGTCAGTGGCATCGGCATGCTGCACCTGCGCTTCTCGGGGTTCGAGACAGCCCCCAGGTATGTGCAGGTGATGATGGGCGGGGCGATCGTGATGGTCGCGTTGTTCATGCGCATCCAGGGACTGCTGCTGCCTGAGCTGCGCAAGGCGGTGGAGGCCCAGGACTGGGCGGGCGGCGCGGGCGTGATGGCGCGGATCCGACGAATGGTGGGAGTGAACCTGCTGCTGGGAATCGGCATCGTGGTGGTGGCGAGCTCACGGGGGCTGGTGTGAGGATCGGGTAGTCGATGAACCCTCACCGCGACGATGAGGCGCCCCGACCAGCCTACTACCGGGGCGAGTGCCTGGGTGGCCGCGGGATCGACAGGATATGGAAGATCCCCGTCAACAGAATCTGCAGGCGGTCGAACCAGCGGTGGCTACGCCCGCGCAGCCTGGCATTGAAAAACAGCACTTCAAGGACATGCAGGCCCAGCAGGCAGATACCCGCGGCGTTGATCAGCAGGTTGAGCGGGCTAGGCTGTCGAGTCAGCTGGTTCATCAGCACGATGCCCCAGAACACGACGGTCAAGGCCTTGCCAATTCCCAGGACGAATTTCATGCTCTTCTCCTTTCTGCCGTTCGGCGGCGCGCTCCCCCGTCCAGAGGAGCGCGCGTCGCCTCAGCGCTCGATCCTGATCTCGGTGCGACGGTTCATCGACCGGCCCTCGGCCGTGGCGTTGTCGGCCTCGGGCTGGGTTTCACCTGCCCCGACCACCGACACGAAGCTGGCGCGCGGCACGCCGCTGCTGACCAGGTAGTCGGTCACCGACTGGGCGCGCTGCTCCGAAAGCTTCTGGTTGTAGCTGTCGGAACCGCGACTGTCGGTATGACCCGTGACGCTCAGCCGAGCGCTGGGCGCTTCGTTCTTCAGGCGGGTGGCAATGGTGTTCAGACGCTCCTTGTCGGCCTCGGTCAGGCGGGCCGAGTCGAACTCGAAGTGCACATCGCGAATGACGATGACCTCTTCCTTCTCGACCACGACCACTTCCTCGACCACCGGCGCCGGTGCCTCGGGCGGGCAGCCATTGGCGTCGACCTGCACTCCGCGCGGGGTGCCCGGGCACTTGTCGCGGCTGTCCGGCACCCCATCGCCGTCCTCGTCCCCATCGCCATGGGCCCAGCAGTAGCCGGCCGCCAGGCCGCCGCCGAGCAAGGCACCCCAGCCTGCCCAGCTGGAGCTCTCGATGGCGCCCAGGGCAGCACCGCTCACGCCCCCGACGGCGGCACACTTGGGCCAGTCGGTTTTTTGCAAACCTGCGCAACCAGTCAACACGCTGGTGAGCAGGACCAAGGGTATCGCCGTGCGTACTATGCTCATTTTGTCGCGTCCTCCATAGGGGAAATCGGCTCGGGCCGATGCTCTGGGAGTAAAGACCGCGCAATCCGTCTCTGCCAGCGGCAGTTCATGCCGCAGCGCGCAGCCTCTATGCCGCGCAGGCTCGGACCGTTAGTCTTGTCGGACCCGAGCGAGGATTGGCAATGACCGAGGTTTACTCACAGCGCACGCCCCAGCAGGCCATGGCGGCCCTGCTTGACCGTTTCACCCCCCAGCGCCTGCTGCTGGTGGGCACTCGCTTTCCGGCGCTGGAGGCGTTTGCCCAGGCCCATCCGCACGTGAGCATCGAGACCGCCGCGCCCGGCCCCCTGCCGGCCGAGCTGGCTGCACAGCGCTTCGACCTGGCGCTGCTGGTCGACTGCCTGGAGCACCTGCCCAAGCGCACTGGCCTGGAGTTGCTGGGCGGCATCCGCAACCTCAACTCCAGCAGGGTCGCGGTGCTGGCAGACCTGGGAGCCTGTGGCTGGCAAGAGACCGACTTCTTCGCGCTGGCGCTGTCGGTCAGCGAGCGGTTCCAGCGTGAGCAACAGGTATTGAGCCTGTTCACCTATGATCTACGTGAATACAAACAGGTACCGGACTGGTTGAATGCCAGGTTCTGGGCCAACCCGCACAACTTTGGCAAGTACTGGTGGTGATCAGATGAGTGTTTCGGTTTGCCCCTGCGGCAGCGGTATCGTGCTGGACGCCTGCTGCGGGCACTACCACGCCGGCACCCCGGCCCCCGACGCGCAGACGCTGATGCGTTCGCGCTACAGCGCCTATGTGCTCGGCCTGGTCGACTACCTGGTGCGCACCACCCTGCCGACGCAGCAGCCGGGCCTGGACCAGGCGGCCATGGCCTCATGGAGTGCCCAGAGCACCTGGCTCGGCCTGGATGTCGAGAGCGCCGAGGTCCTGGGCGGCCAGCCCGAGCACGCTTTCGTGACCTTCACCGCGCGCTGGCATGACCTGGAAGGTGACCACCAGCACCGTGAGCGCTCGGCGTTCGTCCAGCATGATGGGCACTGGTTCTTCATCGACCCTACGGTCGAGCTCAAGGCCGGGCGCAACGACCCCTGCCCCTGCGCCAGCGGGCAGAAATTCAAGAAATGCTGCGCTGGCTACCTGGGTAACTGACCATGAAAAACACAGCCCGACTGCTTGTCCTCAGCCTGCTGTTGACGTTGCTGTCGGGCTGTATCAGCTGGGGCGGCGAACCCTGGCGCGACCCCGAGGTGCACTTGGTCAAGGTCGAGACGGTCAAGGCGCGTCTGCACCAGCAGGAATTCATCCTGCACCTGCGCGTTCTCAACCCCAACGATGGCCGCCTGTTCATCCGCAACATCGCCTATTCGATACGGCTCAACGACCTGCTGCTGGTGGATGACCAGACCAGCCTGTGGCGCAGTGTCGGCGGCCATTCCGCGCGCACCTTCAAGATCACCGCGCGGACCAACCTGTGGAAGCAGATCAAGCCGCTGGCCAAGTTGCTCAAGAGCGACGAGCCGCTGCAGTATCGGCTGCAGGGCGAGCTCGATACCGGATTAATCTTTCATCGTGAACTGCACTTGTCGCGCGGTGGTGAGATAATTCCCGGCGATCTATTACCGGAGTGACCCGCAATGACCCAGCAACCCCATGTCCATGGCCCAGACTGCAACCACGATCACGATCATGGCCACCACCCTCATGACCATGGCCACGTGCATGGCCCGCACTGCAACCACGAGCCTCAGGAGCCTGTGCGCAATGCCCTGAAGGACGTCGGTCGCAATGACCCATGCCCGTGCGGCAACGGCAAGAAGTTCAAGAAATGCCACGGGGCTTGATGCTCTAGAAGGCACCGGTGCTTGTCTCGAGGTTGTTGCCGACCTTGAGGCAGGTTCTGTCGTAACCCTGCGAAAATAATCCCCTGCAGCATCTTGCATGCCGCGATCGTGCTCACTACCGTAGCGCCTTTTACTACCCAGCCCCGCCCTGCAGGAGCCTTGTCATGGCCGCGCCCGCCCTTCCTCCTTTCATCCCCCGGTTCGGCGTCGCTGCGATACTGTTCGCCCTCGGCGGTTGCCAGGTGGCCAGCGTGCAGGACAACCTGCCGCCCACCACCGGCGTGCAACCGCTCAAGGGGCTGGCGCAGAACGTCTCGGTGCGGCGCAATCCGATGGGAATGCCGCTGATCGAGAGCAGCAATTTCCACGATGCGCTGTTCAGCCTGGGCTACGTGCACGCCGGAGACCGTATCGAGCAGATGGTCGGCATGCGCCTTCTGGCCCAGGGTCGGCTGGCCGAACTCGCCGGGCCGGAGGTGCTCGAAGTCGACCGTCTGATGCGCGCTGCCAACCTCAGGCAGAGCGCCAACCAGCTCTACGCCGATGCTTCGCCGCGTCTCAAGCGCTTCTTCGAGGTGTACGCGCGCGGCGTCAACGCCTCCCTGTTCCGCATGCGCGACAAGCTGCCCGGCGAGCTGGGCAGGACCCGCTATCGCCCGGAATACTGGAAGCCCGAGGATTGCGCGCTGATCTTCAGCCTCTATGCGTTCAGCCAGTCGGTGAACCTGCAGGAAGAAATCACCGCCCTGACCCTGGCCCGCAAGGTCGGCAGCGACTCGCTCGCCTGGCTTGTGCCAGTCGCGCCCGACGAGCCGCTGGCAGAGGGCGAGGTTGAAAAACTCAGGGGCATCGACCTTGAGCGCCAATTGCCCGGGCTCGAGCCACTGGCGGCGGCCAGCCAGCAACTGGCCGACCTCGGCCTGCTGGGTAGCCCGGGGTCGGCCAACTGGGCACTTTCGCCATTGCGCAGCCGCAGCGGCAAAAGCCTGCTGGCCAGCGACAGCCGCGCTGCCTGGGCGCTGAGCCCGGTGCAGATCCACACTGGCAAGTACCAGGTGGCGGGCCTGGCGCTGCCTGGCCTGCCGATCGTGCTCGCGGGCTTCAACGGCAAGGTCGCCTGGAGCAGCAGCGCGGTCATGGCCGACAACCAAGACCTCTACCTGGAGCGACTGCGTCGCCAGGGCAACCAGCTGACCTACCTCGCCGATGGCCAGTGGCAGGCGACCCGCGCGCGCAACGAAATCTTCCTGGTCCGCGGCCAGCGCGCCCAGCGCGAGGTGTTCCACGATACCCGCCATGGCACTTTGCTCGGCCAGCCTGGCAACGACGGCCTGGGACTGGCCCTGCACCTTCCACAGCTCAAGGACGACAAGAGCCTGGACGCCCTGTTCGACCTGACCCGTGCCGGTACCGTGGAGCGCGCCTTCGACACGACCCGGGAAATCGCCGCGGCGCCGCTGAACTTCATCTTCGCCGATGCCGGGCATATCGGCTGGCAGGTGGGCGGGCGCTATCCCAACCGTCGAGAAGGCCAGGGGCTGCTGCCTTCCCCCGGCTGGGACGGCCGCTACGACTGGGATGGCTACGCCGACCCGATGCTCCACCCCTACGACCAGGACCCATCCGCCGGCTGGCTCGGCCATGCCAACCAGCGCAGCCTGCCGCGCGGCTACGGCATGCAGCTGTCCAGCAGCTGGTACTACCCTGAGCGCGCCGAGCGCCTGGGGCAACTGGCGGGCAATGGCCGGCATGACGGCCGCAGCCTGGCCGCCATGCAAAACGACCAGACCACCGTGCTGGCGGACAAGCTGAAGAAGATGTTCGAGGCGCCCGGGATGGCGCAGCCGCTCAAGCAGGCCATCGACCGCCTGCCGCCGGCCGAGCGCGACAAGGCCCGCGAGGCCTATACCCGCCTGATGGCCTTCGATGGCCGCCTGAGCCAGGTGTCCGGCGATGCCGCGTTGTACGAACTGTTCCTGGAGGCGTCTGCCCGGCAGATCTTCCTCGACGAACTGGGCCCCGAGTCCAGCCCGGCGTGGCAAGCCTTCGTCCGCACTGCGCGGTTGTCGTACTCGGCCCAGGCCGACCACCTGCTGGGCCGCGAGGACAGCCCCTTCTGGGATGACCGCGGCACGCCCCAGAAAGAAGACAAGCCCACCATGCTCGTCCGCAGCCTGGCCGCCGCGATCGATGCGGGTGTCGCACGCATGGGCATCGATCGCCGCGCCTGGCAATGGGCCAAGCTGCACCAGTACCGCTGGCCGGCCCCGGCCCTGCATGGCCTGGGCGACGCACTCGAGCACGCGCCCATGGCTGCCGGTGGCGACTTCAGCACCCTGGCGATGACCCCGTATGCCTGGGGCAGCAGCTTCGACACCTACCTGCCATCTTCGGCGCGCATGGTGGTGGACTTCGGGCAGCTCGAGCCTTTGCAGGTGCTGACCAGCAATGGCCAGTCGGGCAACCCGGCCAGTCCTCATTACGCTGATGGACTGGATGCGTGGTTCAAGGGCCGGTTCATGAGCCTGCCGCTGCAGCCGCAGAATTTTGCCAGGGCGTATGGGACCCAGCGGCTGACGCTGGTGCCGGGGCGCTAACGGCCCGGTGCCGTCCTGCAGGGATCCGCTTCGAACTTCGGGTGGGCGCTGGGGCTCATAAGCCTTACTACCCTAGCCGGCAGCCGAGCCAATGGACCTTGTCATCGCCCGCCCCGAAGGCCTGTACTGCCCGCCCGGGGACTTCTACATCGACCCGTGGCGCCCGGTGGAGCGTTCGGTCATTACCCATGGCCATGCCGACCATGCGCGTACCGGCAACGAGCATTACCTGTGCGCCGCTCCTGGCGAAGGTATCCTGCGCAGCCGCCTGGGCCAGGACATCAACCTGCAGACCCTGCCCTACGGCGAGCGCCTGGTGCACCACGGCGTCACCCTGAGCCTTCATCCGGCCGGTCATGTCCTGGGCTCTGCGCAGGTGCGCCTGGAATACCAGGGCGAGGTGTGGGTCGCCTCTGGCGACTACAAGGTCGAGGCCGATGGCACCTGCGCGCCCTTCGAGCCGGTGCGCTGCCACACCTTCATCACCGAATCGACCTTCGGCCTGCCGATCTACCGCTGGCCGACCCAGGCGTCGGTCTTCGCCGAGATCAACCAGTGGTGGCGAGGCAACAGCGCCCAGGCCAAGGCCAGCGTGCTGTACTGCTATTCGTTCGGCAAGGCCCAGCGCATCCTCCATGGGCTGGACGAGAGCATCGGGCCGATCCTGGTGCATGGCGCGGTCGAGCCGCTCAACCGGGTATACCGCGAGGCCGGTGTCTACTTGCCGCCGACCCTGTACGCAGGCGATATCCCACGCAACGATCCGATGCTGCGCAACGCACTGGTGCTGGCGCCTCCATCGGCCGGTGGCAGCAGCTGGATCCGCCGCTTCGGGGATTACAGCGATGCGTTTGCCAGCGGCTGGATGCGCCTGCGTGGTACCCGGCGCCGGCGCGGCGTCGACCGGGGCTTCGTGCTGTCGGATCACGCCGACTGGCCAGGACTGCTGTGGGCCATCGAGCAGACCGGGGCCGAGCGGGTGATGGTTACCCACGGTTCGGTCAATGTGCTGGTGCGCTACCTGAACGAACTTGGCCTGGATGCCCGTGGCTTCGTCACCGAGTATGGCGATGAAGATGACGCTCCCGCCTCCGCCACCTCTGGGGCCGAAGCATGAAGGCTTTCGCCGAGCTCTATGCCAATCTCGATGCGACCACCTCGAGCAATGCCAAGCTGGCCGCCCTGCAGGATTATTTCAGCCAGGCACCCGCTGCCGACGCCGCCTGGGCGGTGTACTTCCTGGCCGGGGGGCGGCCGCGGCAACTGGTGCCGACACGTCAGTTGCGCGAGCTGGCCACGGCCATGGCCGGCCTGCCGGAATGGCTGTTCGAGGAAAGCTACCAGTCGGTGGGCGACCTGGCCGAAACCATTTCGCTGCTGCTGCCAGAGGCGGCCCACACCAGCGACGAAGGGCTCGCGCACTGGGTCGAGCAGCAGCTTCTGCCTCTGCGTGGGCAGTCGCCTGAAGTGCTCCAGCAACGCCTGCCCGAGTTGTGGGCGCAACTGGACCGGTCGAGCCTGATGCTGTGCCTGAAACTGATCACCGGCAGCTTTCGTGTCGGCGTGTCCAAGCTGTTGGTCACTCGCGCACTGGCGCAACTGGCGAACCTGGACGCCAAGCGCGTGGCCCAGCGCCTGGTCGGCTATACCGACCTCAGCCACCGGCCCACCGCCGACAGCTACCTCAAACTGGTCGCGGCCGAGTCATCCGACGAGCACGCCCAGCGTGGTGGGCAACCCTACCCATTCTTTCTCGCCCACGCGCTGCAACAACCCACGGAGGCGTTCGACGCACTGCTTGGACCGGTCGGCGACTGGCAGGCGGAATGGAAGTGGGATGGCATCCGCGCCCAGGTGGTCAAGCGCGATGGCCAGTTATGGGTGTGGTCGCGGGGCGAGGAGCTGGTGACCGATCGCTTTCCCGAGCTGCATGCCCTGGCCGAAACCTTGCCGGACGGCGTGGTGCTCGACGGCGAGATCGTGGTCTGGAAACCGGGCGCCGCCCCCTCGTCGGTGGCCGTGCAGCCGTTCGCCCTGCTGCAACAGCGCATCGGCCGCAAGACCCTGGGCAAGAAGCTGCTGGCCGATGCACCGGTGGTCTTGCTCGCCTATGACCTGCTCGAATGGCAGGGCCATGACCTGCGCAGTGTTTCCTTGCATGAGCGTCGCCGGCAGCTGGAACAGGTACTCGAGCAATATCCCCTGGCGCCCTTGCAATTGTCACCCTTGCTGCAGGCAAGCGGCTGGCAGGACCTGGCCCGCCAGCGCGAGGCCTCGCGCAGCCTGGGTGTCGAAGGCCTGATGCTCAAGGCACGCGACTCTCTCTATGGCGTCGGGCGTACCAGGGACATGGGCCTGTGGTGGAAATGGAAGATCGATCCCTTCAGCGTCGACGCCGTGCTGATCTACGCCCAGCGCGGCCATGGCCGGCGTGCCAGCCTGTACAGCGACTACACCTTCGCCGTCTGGGACACCCCGCCGGGCAGCCGTGAGCGCACCCTGGTACCGTTCGCCAAGGCGTATTCCGGTCTCACCGACGCCGAAATGCGCAAGGTCGACGCGATCATTCGCAAGACCACGGTCGAAACCTTCGGCCCGGTGCGCAGCGTCACCCCGACCCTGGTGTTCGAGCTGGGCTTCGAAGGCATCGCCCTGTCCAAGCGCCACAAGAGCGGCATCGCCGTGCGCTTCCCACGGATGCTGCGCTGGCGCCTGGACAAGCCGGTGGACGAAGCCGACGACCTGGCGACCCTGCAGGCGCTGCTCGGCTGACACCCGAACGCTCGAGGCAGCGCGATCGGCAAGATTATGCTTGTATATGTGGTTGCCCGTAGCCGCAGAGCGGCCCGCACCGCCGCCGCCCAGGATCGCCATGCACCATTCGACTCACGCACTGCTTACCCCCGTCCCTGGCATTTCCCGCCAGGTACACAGCTTTCATTTCGGCCCGCACAATGGCCGCAAGGTCTATATCCAGGCTTCGCTGCATGCCGACGAACTCCCCGGCATGCTGGTGGCGTGGCATCTCAAGCAGCGCCTGGCCGAGCTTGAACGCCAGGGCCGCCTGCAAGGAGAGGTGGTCCTGGTGCCGATCGCCAACCCCGTGGGGCTCGAGCAGGTATTGCTGGATGCGCCGCTGGGGCGTTTCGAGTTGCAGAGCGGGGAGAACTTCAACCGCCATTTCGTCGACTTGAGCGACAGCATCGGCGACCAGGTCGAGGCACGGCTCAACCAGGATCCGGCCCACAACACCGCGCTGATCCGCCAGAGCCTGCGCCAGGCGCTTGATGCCCACACCGCGCACACGCCATTGCAATCACTGCGCCTGACCTTGCAGCGGCTGGCGTGCGAGGCAGAGCTGATACTCGACCTGCATTGCGACTACGAGGCGGTCGAGCACCTCTACACCACGCCCGAGGCCTGGCCGCGCGTCGAGCCACTGGCCCGCTACCTGGGTGCCCAGGCCAGCCTGCTGGCCACCGACTCCGGCGGTCAGTCGTTCGACGAGTGCTTCACCCTGGTCTGGTGGCAGCTGCAGCAGCGCTTCGCCAAGCGCTTCCCGATTCCACTGGGCAGTGTCTCGGTGACCGTCGAACTGCGTGGCCAGGGCGATGTGGGGCATGGGCTGGCCAGCGGCGACTGCCAGGCAATCCTCGACTATCTCACCCACCAGGGCGTCATCGAAGGCCAGGCCGCGCCCTTGCCCCAGCTGCCTCGTCCTGCCACCCCGCTGGCGGCAGTGGAGCCGGTGCCCGCGCCGCTTGGCGGGCTGCTGGTGTTTCATGCAAGGCCAGGGCAGTACCTGCAGGCGGGCGAGTTGATCGCCGAGGTCATCGACCCGCTGAGCGACCAGGTTACTCCGCTGCGCGCGGGCCAGACCGGGCTGATGTACGCTCGCACGGCGCGGCGCATGGCCACCGCCGGCATGGTCATCGCCCACGTCGCGGGCGAGCAGATCTGCCGCAGCGGCTACCTGCTAGCGCCCTGAGCCAGCGCAGCCCGGTAAAACTAATGCGCATGGCCAAGGGTCTGTGAAGACACACTCTTGATGCCCATGGCCGATTGCATGCCCTCCCCCGCTGACCTTGCAGGTTCCTGGTTCTCCTCGCGTGGCTGGACGCCCTTCGCCTTCCAGCGCCGCGTCTGGGCAGCCGTGGGCCGGGGCGAGTCCGGGTTGCTGCATGCCAGCACCGGTGCCGGCAAGACCTATGCGGTCTGGCTGGCTGCCCTGCGCGCCCTCGCCCGGCCGGCACCGCCTGCCACCGGCAAGCGTGCGCCACCGCCTGCGCCATTGCAGGTGCTGTGGATCACCCCGATGCGTGCGCTGGCCGCCGACACCGCCCGCGCCCTGCAGGCGCCGCTGGACGAAATGGGCCTGCCTTGGAGCGTTGGCGTGCGCAGCGGCGACACCGGCAGTGCCGAACGCGCGCGTCAGGCGCGGCGCCTGCCCAGCGCCCTGATCACTACCCCGGAAAGCCTGACCCTGCTGCTGACGCGTGAAAGCGCCGTCAGCGACTTCTCCAGCCTGCGCCTGGTGGTGGTGGACGAATGGCATGAGTTGCTTGGCAACAAGCGCGGCGTGCAGCTGCAACTGGCCCTGGCGCGCCTGCGCCGCTGGCACCCGGGCCTGGTGGTCTGGGGACTCTCGGCTACCCTGGGCAACCTGCCGCATGCCCTTGAAGTGCTGTTGCCGGCTGGCGGCGAGCTGGTCGAGGGACGCCAGGACAAGCGAATCGTCGTCGACACCTTGCTGCCAAACGAGATCGAGCGTTTCCCCTGGGCCGGCCACATGGGCCTGAAGATGCTCGACCAGGTTCGGGACCAGATCGACGTCAGCCAGAGCTGCCTGGTCTTCACCAACACCCGTGCCCAGGCGGAGCTGTGGTACCAGGCGCTGCTCGATGCCCGTCCTGAATGGGCCGGACTGATTGCCCTGCACCATGCCTCGCTGGCACGGCATACCCGCGACTGGGTCGAGCGCAGCCTCAAGGAAGGGGCCTTGAAAGCGGTGATCTGCACGTCGAGTCTCGACCTGGGCGTGGACTTCCTGCCCGTGGAACGCGTGCTGCAGATCGGCTCGGCCAAGGGTATCGCGCGCCTGATGCAGCGCGCCGGCCGCTCGGGGCACGCGCCCGGCCGCCCCTCGCGGATCACCCTGGTGCCGACCCACAGCCTGGAGCTGGTCGAGGCCGCGGCCGCCCGCCGGGCCCTGGCCGCCGGTCACATCGAGGCACGCCGCTCGCCCCAGCTGAGCATGGACGTGCTGGTGCAGCACCTGGTGAGCATGGCGCTGGGGGCGGGCTTTCGCCCGCATGAGCTGTTGGCGGAAGTACGCGCCACCTGGGCGTTTCGTGACTTGCGCGACAGCCAGTGGCAATGGGCGCTGGACTTTGTCTGCCATGGTGGCAGCTCGCTTACCGCCTACCCCGACTACCAGCGCGTCGAAGCGCATCCCGACGGCGTCTGGCGGGTGGCCAGCGAGCGTCTGGCGCGTCGGCATCGCATGGGCATCGGCACCATCGTCAGTGACGCCAGCATCCAGCTGAAGTACTGGAGCAAGGGCGGGGGCGGCAAGACGCTGGGCAGCGTCGAGGAAGCATTCATCTCACGCCTGCGCCCAGGCGATACCCTGGTATTCGCAGGCCGGGTCCTGGAACTGGTGCGCGTGGAAAACATGACGGCCTACGTGCGCCGAAGCACCGCCCGCAAGGCTGCGGTCGCGCGCTGGAATGGCGGGCGCATGCCGCTGTCCAGCGAGCTGTCCGAGGCCCTGGTCGAGCAACTCGATGCAGCCGCCCACGGCCGCTTCGAGAGCCCCGAACTGCGCGCCGTGCGCCCTCTGCTCAACCTGCAGGCCCAGTGGTCGGCATTGCCGACCCAGGCCAGCCTGCTGGCTGAAACCCTGAGCACCCGGCAGGGCTCGCACCTGTTCCTCTATCCGTTCGCCGGGCGCATGGCCAACCTGGGCCTGGCCAACCTGATCGCCTGGCGTGTGAGCCGCCATCAGCCGCTCAGCGTCTCGATCGCGGTCAACGACTATGGCTTCGAGCTGCTAAGCCCCAGTGAAGTGGACTGGGCCAGCCATCTGCCGGAGGCCTTGGCGCCGGACAACCTGCTGGAGGATGTGCTGGCCAGCCTGAATGCCGGTGAAATGGCCCTGCGCCGCTTTCGCGAGATCGCGCAGATTTCCGGGCTGGTGTTCGGTGGATACCCCGCGGCGCAGAAGAGCATGCGCCAGATCCAGGCCTCGAGCGGGTTGTTCTACGAAGTCTTCCGCAAGCACGATGCGGGCAACCTGCTGCTCGGACAGGCCCGCGACGAGGTCATGCGTGAAGAGTTGGAAATCGAGCGCCTGCAAGCCCAGCTGCGCAAGCTGGGCGCGCTGCGGCTCGACCTGCACTCCTTGCGCAGGCCTGGCCCGCTGGCCTTTGCCCTGGTGGTCGAGGGCATGCGCGAAACCCTGACCACCGAAAAACTGGCCGACCGTATCGCACGCATGGTGGCCGACCTGGAAAAAGCCGCGAGCAGAGGACTGTAGATGCACGACTACCTGGCCGTGGAGCACTGCGGCGAAACCCTTTGGCTGCTGGGAGACCTCGGGATGTACTGGCCCTCGCACAAGGCCCTGCTGCTGGCGGATGTACACATCGGCAAGGCTGCCAGCTACCGGGCCCTGCACCAGCCCGTGCCGCGCGGTACCACCGAGGCGACCCTGGCACGGCTGGATGCGCTGCTGGGCGCCTACCCCAGCGAGCAGCTGATCGTGCTCGGCGACTTCCTGCATGCCCGTACTGCCCGCGCACCGGCTACCCTGGCGCGCTTGCAGCGTTGGCGCGAAGACCATCCTGCACTGAAGATCGTGCTGATTCGCGGCAACCATGATCGCCATGCGGGTGATCCGCCCGACAGCCTAGGCATGCACGTGGTGGACGAACCGTGGATGATGGGGCCGTTCGCCCTGCAGCATGAACCCGAGCCGCATCCCACGCATCCGGTGCTGGCCGGCCACGTGCACCCGGTCCATATATTGCGCGGCCGCGGACGCCAGCGCCTGCGCCTGCCGTGCTACGTGCTGGACGAACGGGTAACCCTGCTGCCAGCGTTCGGCGAATTCACCGGTGGCTGGAATGTCGACCCCTTGCCCGGAACCCGCCTGTACCTGGCAGGCGCCGGCAAGGTGTGGCGCATACGCGAGTAGTCAGGCAACCGGGGCCGGTGGTGGCTCATCCGGCAGGGTTGGCTCCCCGGGTTCCATGGGGGGCGTATCACCGGGCTGAGCGGGTTGCGGGCTGTCCGGGTCAGGCTGGCCAGGCACACCCCCTGCATGCAGCGATACTTGCGGGTGTGCCAGAAGCGTCCACGCCAGCATCCCGATATGGTTGGGCTGCAGCACGGCGAGCTTGGCGCTGATGACGGGATCGAGTTTCATAGGCTGCTCCTGGGCGTTGAATGGCACACGTCATGTGTGCCGACTCACACCCTCTTGGAGTGCCAACAGGGAAACTAATTCCCGCGATTCGTCGCCTCAGGTGCGTGGCAGGGTAACGCCGCGCTGTCCTTGGTACTTGCCGCCACGGTCCTTGTAGGAGACTTCGCACTCCTCATCGGACTCCAGGAACAGCATCTGGGCCACGCCCTCGTTGGCGTAGATCTTGGCTGGCAGCGTGGTGGTATTGGAGAACTCCAGGGTCACGTGGCCTTCCCACTCCGGTTCCAGCGGCGTGACGTTGACGATGATGCCGCAGCGGGCGTAGGTGCTCTTGCCCAAGCAGATGGTCAAGACGTTGCGCGGAATGCGGAAGTACTCGACGGTACGGGCCAGAGCGAAGGAGTTTGGCGGGATGATGCACACGTCGCTCTTGATGTCGACGAAGCTGCCGGCATCGAAGTTCTTCGGGTCGACGGTCGCCGAATTGATGTTGGTGAACACCTTGAACTCGTCGGCGCAGCGCACATCGTAGCCGTAGCTGGAGACGCCGAAGGAAATGACCCGGCTGTCGCTGTCGCCGCGCACCTGGCGCTCGACGAACGGTTCGATCATGCCGTGTTCCTGCGCCATGCGGCGAATCCACTTGTCCGATTTGATGCTCATGGCGGTGTCCTGAAATAGCGGGTTGAAAAGATGGGGCATCTTACCGGGCTCGGCCCGCGCTATAAAGTTCGATCGCCAGGCGGCAGGCTCAAATCCACGGATGGCGGGGCCTGCCATGCTACAGGCGGCCGTCAGTCCGATTTCGCGCAAAGCGCTCACAGGCCATTGGCAGCTTCAGGAAAGTGGGGTAAGGTGTCTTCACTGTGCTGCACGTGTCACCGAGAATATCTGTCAGATGCAAGATTCCGATCGCCCATCCTCGAATTTTCCTGCTCTTTGCACTCAGTCTCGGCCAGGGCATTTCCTGCGCCGTAGTTAACTCAGTCCAAGGAGACTCACCATGTCCAATCGTCAAAACGGCACCGTCAAGTGGTTCAACGATGAAAAAGGCTACGGCTTCATCACCCCACAATCCGGTGACGACCTGTTCGTACACTTCAAAGCCATCCAGGCTGACGGCTTCAAGACCTTGAAAGAAGGCCAGGCTGTTACCTTCGTCGCTACCCGCGGCCAGAAAGGCATGCAGGCTGAAGAAGTGCAGCTGGGCTGATCTAGCCGCTAGCTGAAAAAACCCGCCGATCGGCGGGTTTTTTTATGCCTGCTCGCCAAGGCGAGAACCTCAGTCCTCGCTGATGGTGATGTTCGGCATCGCGGGTGCCGCAGCTTCCTGAAGGACGATACGCGCCCCGACCTGGCGCGCCAGCTCCTGGTAGACCATGGCAATCTGGCTGTCGGGCTCGGCGATCGCGGTCGGCTTGCCGCTGTCGGCCTGCTCGCGGATCAGCATCGACAACGGCAGCGAGGCCAGCAGCTCGACGCCGTACTGGGTGGCCAGCTTCTCGCCGCCACCCTCACCGAACAGGTGCTCGGCATGGCCGCAGCTGGAACAGATGTGCACTGCCATGTTCTCGACCACACCCAGCACCGGGATGTTGACCTTGCGGAACATTTCCACACCCTTTCGGGCATCGAGCAAGGCCAGGTCCTGTGGCGTGGTGACGATCACCGAGCCGGCCACCGGCACTTTCTGCGCCAGGGTCAGCTGGATGTCACCGGTGCCTGGCGGCATGTCGATGACCAGGTAATCGAGATCGTCCCAGGCGGTCTGGGTGACCAGTTGCAGCAACGCGCCGGAAACCATCGGGCCGCGCCAGACCATCGGCGTGTTGTCGTCGGTCAGGAACGCCATGGACATGACCTCCACGCCATGGGCCTTGATCGGCACGAACCACTTCTGCTCGCGGACCTGTGGACGAGTGCCCTCGGCGATACCAAACATCACGCCCTGGCTCGGTCCATAGATGTCGGCATCCAGGATGCCCACCCGCGCCCCTTCCCGGGCCAGCGCCAAGGCCAGGTTGGCAGCGGTGGTCGACTTGCCGACGCCACCCTTGCCCGAGGCCACGGCGATGATGTTCTTGACGTTGGCCAGCCCCGGCACCTGGGCCTGGGCCTTGTGCGCGGCAATCACCGTGGTGACCTCGACACGGGCGCTAGCGACGCCTTCGATGCCTTCGATGGCGGTCTGCAGGACCTGGGCCCAGCCATTGCTGAACAAGCCTGCGGCATAGCCCAGCTGCAGGCGCACATGGACCTGCGCGCCCTGGATCTCGATGGCCTGGACGCAACCGGCGCTGACCGGGTCCATGTTCAGGTAGGGGTCGTTGTACAGGCGAAGCACGGCTTCGACGGCGGCACGCGTGACAGCACTCATGGAGGCTCCCGATATGAAGACTGAGTGGAAAACAGACGCCTATGCTAACCCGTCAGCTCCCAGCAAATGCGTACATGGGGTGAAATAATTCGCCCAGGCCTTTATAGTGGCCGATCACCCTTTCATTACCCAAGTAGCCGAAGATAGCCGAGCCCACATGTCCGAGCCCCGTCAGATTCTCGTTACCAGCGCCCTGCCCTATGCCAATGGTTCCATCCACCTGGGCCATATGCTCGAGTACATCCAGACTGACATGTGGGTACGCTTCCAGAAGCTGCGTGGCAACCAGTGCATCTATGTCTGCGCCGACGATGCCCACGGCTCGGCCATCATGCTGCGCGCCGAGAAGGAAGGCATCACGCCCGAGCAACTGATCGCCAACGTGCAGACCGAGCACAGTGGCGACTTCGCCGACTTCCTGGTCGACTTCGACAACTTCCATTCGACCCATGCCGAAGAAAACCGCGCGCTGTCCAGTCTCATCTACCTGAAGCTGCGCGACGCCGGCCACATCGCTACCCGTTCGGTCACCCAGTACTTCGACCCGGACAAGAAAATGTTCCTGGCCGACCGCTTCATCAAGGGCACCTGCCCCAAGTGCGCGGCGGACGACCAGTACGGCGACAACTGCGAGAAGTGCGGCGCCACCTATGAGCCGACCGAGCTGAAGAACCCCAAGTCGGCGATTTCCGGGGCCACCCCGGTGCTGCGCAATTCCCAGCATTTCTTCTTCAAGCTGCCGGACTTCCAGGCCATGCTGCAGCAGTGGACCCGCAGCGGCACCCTGCAGGACGCGGTCGCCAACAAGCTTGCCGAGTGGCTCGACTCGGGGCTGCAGGAGTGGGACATCTCCCGCGACGCGCCCTATTTCGGCTTCGAGATCCCCGACGCGCCCGGCAAGTACTTCTACGTCTGGCTCGACGCGCCGATCGGCTACATGGCCAGCTTCAAGAACCTGTGCCAGCGCCGCCCCGAGCTTGATTTCGACGCGTTCTGGAACAAGGACTCCAAGGCCGAGCTGTACCATTTCATTGGCAAGGACATCGTCAACTTCCACGCCCTGTTCTGGCCTGCGATGCTCGAGGGCGCGGGGCTGCGCAAGCCGACCGCGATCAATGTCCACGGTTACCTGACCGTCAACGGCGCAAAGATGTCCAAGTCGCGCGGCACCTTCATCAAGGCCCGTACCTACCTCGACCACCTGCAGCCCGAGTACCTGCGCTACTACTATGCGTCCAAGCTGGGTCGTGGCGTCGATGACCTGGACCTGAACCTGGACGACTTCGTGCAGAAGGTCAATTCCGACCTGGTCGGCAAGGTGGTCAACATCGCCAGCCGTTGCGCGGGCTTCATCCACAAGGGCAATGATGGCGTGCTGGTCGAGGGCGACGCGGCGCCAGAACTGACCGAGGCATTCCTCGCCGCCGCGCCATCGATCGCCGAAGCGTACGAGGCTCGCGACTTCGCCCGCGCCATGCGTGAGATCATGGCCCTGGCCGACCGTGCCAACGCCTGGATCGCCGACAAGGCGCCCTGGTCACTGGCCAAGCAGGAAGGCAAGCAGGACGAGGTCCAGGCAATCTGCGCCCAGGGCATCAACCTGTTCCGCCAGCTGGTGGTCTTCCTCAAGCCGGTGTTGCCGTTGCTAGCCGCCGATGCCGAGGCGTTCCTCAATGTCGCGCCGCTGACCTGGGGCGATCACCTGAGCCGCCTTGAAAACCACAAGCTGAACCCGTTCAAGGCGCTGATGAGCCGCATCGAGCCCGCCAAGGTCGAGGCCATGGTCGCTGCCAGCAAGGAAGACCTGGCTGCAGCCCAGGAGAACGTCGCTGCCGCTGGCAACGGTGAGCTGGCCAAGGACCCGCTGTCAGCCGAAATCGAGTTCGACACCTTCGCCGCGGTCGACCTGCGCGTCGCCCTGATCCTCAAGGCCGAAGCCGTGGAAGGTGCCGACAAGCTGCTGCGACTGACCCTGGACATCGGCGACGAGCAGCGCAACGTGTTCTCCGGCATCAAGTCAGCCTATCCGGACCCGGCCCAGCTCGAAGGCCGCCTGACCATGATGGTGGCCAACCTCAAGCCGCGCAAGATGCGTTTCGGCGTCTCTGAAGGCATGGTCATGGCCGCAGGTCCCGGTGGCGAGGAAATCTACCTGCTGAGTCCCGACAGTGGTGCCAAGCCGGGCCAGCGCATCAAGTAAGCCCCTGCCCCGGCCACCACGGCCGGGGCGTTTCTTCCCCCGCTCCCTGACCTTGACTCCATGAACGCTGCCAAACGCCGCGAAATCTTTCGCAGGCTGCATGAAGACAACCCCGAGCCCAAGACCGAGCTGGCCTACACCACGCCTTTCGAGCTGCTGATCGCCGTGATTCTTTCGGCCCAGGCGACCGATGTCGGCGTGAACAAGGCCACGGCCAGGCTGTATCCGGTGGCCAATACGCCCGAAGCGATCCTTGCCTTGGGCGTCGAGGGCCTGAGCGCCTATATCAAGACCATTGGCCTGTACAACACCAAAGCAAAGAACGTCATCGAGACCTGCCGCTTGCTGGTCGAGCGGCACGGGGGCCAGGTTCCGCAGAGCCGCGAGGCCCTCGAAGCCTTGCCAGGGGTGGGTCGCAAGACCGCCAATGTGGTATTGAACACTGCGTTTCGCCAGCTGACGATGGCTGTCGACACGCATATCTTCCGCGTCAGCAACCGAACCGGCATCGCGCCCGGCAAGACAGTGCTGGAGGTGGAGAAACAGCTGCTCAAGTTTGTCCCCAAGGACTATCTGCTCGACGCCCACCACTGGCTGATCCTGCACGGCCGCTATGTGTGCCAGGCCCGCAAGCCTCGGTGTGGCAGTTGTCGCATCGAAGACCTGTGCGAGTACAAGCACAAGACCAGCGATGATTGAGGTGATAGCGCAGATCCATCCATCGCGATTGAAAAAAACTTTTTTACCCGCTTCGCATTTCTCGCTATAAGGTCGGCCAACGGCCCCGATGGCTTGGAGTGACTCATGAGCAGCGATGAAAAAGATGACCTGGTGATCGACGAAGACTTCGCCGGCACCGATGACAACGAGCCGGAGGTAGAGCCGGCCAGGACCAACCTCGACAAACGCCGCACCATCGACAACCTGCTCGAAGAGCGTCGCTTGCAGCGCCAGCTGGCCGACTACGATTTCGACTTGTGATCTGGCCGGATCGCTGAGCATGCGTCCTGGGAAGGGCTTGCGCCCATGAGATAGAGCGAGGGCGGCGTCTGATCCAGGGCGCCGCAAGCGCCCTGGTTGTCACCACGAAGTGCTCACGCCAGCCCATGGCGCTGGGCAAGCTCGATCAGGTCCACCAATGACCGGGCATTGAGCTTGATCAGCAGGCGCGTCTTGTAGGTACTTACCGTCTTGTTGCTGAGGTACATGCCGTCGGCAATCTCCTTGTTGGACTTGCCCCGCGCCAGTTGCTGCAGCACCATCATCTCCCGACCGGACAGACGCCCTACCATTTCGGCCTCGCTGCCGCCGTTGAGGTTGGTGCGCACCTTGTGCAGTGCCTGGTTGGGGAAGTAACTGTAGCCCGACAACACGGCCTTGATCGCGCTGAGCAGCTCGGTCAGGTCCTGTTGCTTGCACACGTAGCCTGCTGCCCCCGCCTGCATGCAGCGCATCGAGAAATGGCCAGCGGACTGGGACGTCAGCACCAGCACCTTGGTCTCGGGATGGGCGGCAACGAGCCTGGCGACGACCTCCAGGCCATCGAGCTTGGGGATGCCGATGTCGAGTATGACGATATCCGGAAGGCTTTCCCGTGCCAGTTGCAGTGCATCGACACCATTGTCCGTTTCCGCCACGACCTCATAGCCATGCCGCTCCATCAGCATGCGTACGGCCAGACGAATAACCGGGTGATCATCCACGATCAACACTTTATTCATGGGATATCCAAAGTTTCGGTTTTTCTGGTTTGAAGTGGCACGATAGCCTAACGGGACACTGTCGAGGACCACGACTTCCTCCACTCTTCCATGCAAGGAGAGAACTTACGCAATAAAGAGAAACTTCCTACAAAGCGCATCATTTCGTAACACTTGCAGTTCCACTAACGTGCTTTATCCACGCAGCAAAAACTAGCACTTCCAGTCACTTATCCCTGCATTGAATTGGCGGCTAAAAGTGCAGGAAATTTCTTATCGGAAACCCGACTTTCCCTGTTGCAATCCACCCGGAACAGCTTCCTCACCGCGAAATGCCGCACGGTGCTGCAGGCTGCCAAGGCATGCTAAAGGTGGGCTACGCACCGACAGGCAATTCGACATGAGCCGTGTAGAACCCACCAGCCCGCTGACCATCATCGCCATATTCGCCGGCATCATCGAAGCCTCGGCGCTGGCATCGCTACCCTTTCTGAGCGAGGGCAGCCAGGGCATCTACACCTGGTTCCTGGTGTGTTTCCCCTTCTTCCTGACAGTGCTGTTCTTCCTGACGCTCAACTTCAACTACAAGTCGCTGTACATGCCGATGGCCAAGGATCAGGCCGAGGCCGTGCCACCCGACCCTGTCCTTGCCCCGGATGGACTGGGCCTCGTTGCCGTCCGCGGCGACGTGGCGACACCCGTCGAGACCAGGGATGAGATCACCATCGCGCTGTCGGGCAACGACGCCCGGGCGGCCATCGAGAAGCAGCTGCTGCGCAGCCTGGAGCGGCATCCGCCCAAGGCCTTCAGCTGGGTGATCTACAACCTGGACACGCAGACCTGCATCACCGTCAACGTGCGCCCGATGGACCCGCACGAACCCCTTGCATGAGGGCATGCCCGCTGTGCAGCGCCCATGAAAAAACCCGGCCAGGCCGGGTTTCTTGTGCAGCGTTCAAGCAGCCTTAGAGCAGCGAGCGGCCCTTGTTGGCGGCAATGCGCATGCGCAGGGCGTTGAGCTTGATGAAGCCAGCGGCATCGGCCTGGTTGTAGGCACCGCCGTCTTCCTCGAAGGTCGCGATGTTGGCGTCGAACAGCGAGTCGTCGGACTGGCGGCCGACGACCACGACGTTGCCTTTGTAGAGCTTGAGGCGAACCACGCCGTTGACGTTGACCTGCGAGGCATCGATCATCTGCTGCAGCATCATGCGCTCCGGGCTCCACCAGTAGCCGGTGTAGATCAGGCTGGCGTACTTGGGCATCAGCTCATCCTTGAGGTGAGCGACTTCGCGGTCCAGGGTGATCGACTCGATGGCGCGGTGGGCCTTGAGCATGATGGTGCCGCCAGGCGTCTCGTAGCAGCCACGGGACTTCATGCCCACGTAGCGGTTCTCGACGATGTCCAGGCGACCGATACCGTTGGCACCGCCGATCTGGTTCAGTTCGGCCAGGACGGTAGCAGGCGATTTCTCGACGCCGTCGATGGCAACGATGTCGCCATTGCGGTAGGTCAGCTCGATGTAGGTAGCCTTGTCCGGGGCGTTCTCTGGCGAGACGCTCCAACGCCACATGTCTTCCTCGTGCTCGGTCCAGGTATCTTCCAGGACACCGCCTTCGTAGGAGATGTGCAGCAGGTTGGCATCCATCGAGTACGGCGACTTCTTCTTGCCGTGGCGCTCGATCGGGATGCCATGCTTCTCGGCGTAGTCCATGAGTTTTTCGCGGGACAGCAGGTCCCACTCACGCCATGGCGCGATGACCTTGACACCAGGCTTGAGCGCGTAGGCGCCCAGCTCGAAACGCACCTGGTCGTTGCCCTTGCCGGTGGCGCCATGGGAAATGGCGTCGGCGCCGGTTTCGTTGGCGATCTCGATCAGGCGCTTGGCGATCAGCGGGCGGGCGATGGAAGTACCCAGCAGGTACTCGCCTTCGTAGACGGTGTTGGCGCGGAACATCGGGAACACGAAGTCACGCACGAATTCCTCGCGCAGGTCGTCGATGTAGATTTCCTTGACACCCATGGCCTGTGCCTTGGCGCGGGCCGGCTCGACCTCCTCGCCCTGACCGAGGTCGGCGGTGAAGGTCACCACTTCGCAGTTGTAGGTGTCCTGCAGCCACTTGAGAATCACCGAAGTATCAAGGCCGCCGGAATACGCCAGTACGACCTTTTTTACGTCCGCCATGCCATCACTCCACGCGTTGTACGGAAAGCCGTCGATTCTACCGGTCTTGCCGAAGAATTTACAGTGGGGCGACAGCTTGTGACGACAAAGCGACAGTAACTGTCGAGAGCGCGACGCACTGCACGCTCATGGTGCCTTGGCCGCAGCGGTCGCGACCGGTGGCTTGGCCGACGCCGTATCGGCAGGCCGGGCCTGTGCAGTACCGGCCTCGGCAGGCTTGTCCAGTGCGGGCGCCGGCGCTATTTCCTGCGCGGGCTTGGGGGCCGCGGCTACGCGCTCCAGCTGGATATTCACTCGGCGGTTGCGCGCCCGGTTGGCGGGCGTGGTGTTCCTGGCCAGCGGATAGCGCTCGCCATGGAAGCGAACGGTGACCTGCGCCTCGGGCACGCCGTGGGCCTTGAGGTATTCCAGGACCGCCAACGCGCGGCGCCGTGACATATCACGGTTGGTCAGGCGATTGCCGCTGTTGTCGGAGTGGCCATCGAGCTCGACGTGGTTGACCGTGGGATCGGCTTTCATGAAGTCCAGGATGATATCCAGGCGAGCCCGCGCATTGCCGTCCAGTTCGATGCCGCCACCCGGGAAGCCCACCTGTGTCTGGCGAACCTGGTCGTAGTTCATCGCCAGCAACTTGCCCGCGCACGCCTGGTAGTCGTCGAACGCCTTGCCGAAGCTGACCGGCAGCACACGCACTTCGCCCGTGCCATTGCGCAGCACCGTGCTGCGCCCGTCGAGCAGTCCGTTGATCAGGCGGCTGGCCTGGCTCTGCGAAGAGGTGAAGAGCACGCCACTGCGCGCCAGGCTCACCCTGCCCAGGTTGATATCGCCACGACCCGGCTGCCATGGCGCGGCCGCAGCCAGCAAGGTGGCCGAGCCGGCGCCCAGCACGCCAGCGCTCGAACGCAGCTGGAAGGTCGCCTGCTCGCCAGCGCGGCGAACGAACTCGCCACTGCCAAAGCCAGTGATGGGCTGGATCAGCCGGCACTCGAACTGGTCGCCCTCGACCTTCCATTCGATGCTTTCCATGCGGGTCTGGAACGTCAGGGCCATGGCCGGCAGGCTGGCAAACATACTGAACAGGGCTAGATAACGCTGGCGCACGGTCGGCTCCACAGATTTTCACGGCATACCTGCAGGCTATCGGTCGGAACCTGCGAAACTTGATAGCCAGTGCTCGGCCCCGGCTTTTCCGGTAGCATTGATCCTTGAGTTCGACCCGCCTGGAATCCCCAATGTCCGATCGCCTGACCCTCCTGCGTCCCGATGACTGGCACATCCATCTTCGCGATGGCGCTGTCCTGCCACACACCGTCGGTGACGTGGCGCGCACCTTTGCCCGCGCCATCATCATGCCCAACCTGGTCCCCCCGGTGCGCAACGCCGCCGAGGCCGGCGCCTACCGCGAGCGCATCCTTGCCGCGAGACCGGCCGGCAGCCGCTTCGAGCCGCTGATGGTGCTGTACCTCACCGACCGTACCCAGCCCGAGGAAATCCGCGCGGCCAAGGCCACCGGCTTCATCCATGCCGCCAAGCTCTACCCGGCAGGCGCGACGACCAACTCCGATTCCGGTGTCACCAGCGTCGACAAGATCTTCCCGGTGCTCGAAGCCATGGCCGAAGTGGGCATGCCGCTGCTGGTGCACGGTGAAGTGACGCGCGGCGAGGTCGATGTGTTCGACCGCGAGAAGCTGTTCATCGACGAGCACCTGCGCCGTGTCGTCGAGCGCTTCCCGGCCCTGAAGGTGGTCTTCGAGCACATTACCACCGCCGATGCCGCGCAGTTCGTCAACGAAGCCCCGGGCAACATCGCCGCGACCATCACCGCCCAGCACCTGTTGTACAACCGCAACCACATGCTGGTGGGCGGCATCCGCCCGCACTTCTATTGCCTGCCGATCCTCAAGCGCAATACCCACCAGGTGGCGTTGCTGGATGCGGCCACCAGTGGCAGCAGCAAGTTCTTCCTCGGCACCGACTCGGCGCCCCATGCTCGGCATGCCAAGGAAGCCGCCTGCGGTTGCGCCGGCTGCTATACCGCCTACGCCGCCATCGAGATGTACGCCGAGGCGTTCGAGTCGCGCGGCGCGCTGGACAAGCTCGAAGGCTTCGCCAGCCTGCATGGACCGGCCTTCTATGGCCTGCCTGCGAACACCGACACCATTACCCTGGTCCGTGAAGAATGGACCGCACCCGACAGCCTGCCCTTCGGCGAGCAGACAGTCGTTCCGCTGCGCGCTGGTGAGAAACTGCGCTGGCGCCTGCTGGAGGAAAACGCGTGAGCGAAGATCGCTATGATGACGACCAGGACGGTCAGGCGGGCGGCCCGCGTCACCCGATGGCCGAGCGCTTTCGCGGTTACCTGCCGGTCGTGGTGGATGTCGAGACGGGCGGTTTCAACAGTGCGACCGACGCGCTGCTGGAAATCGCCGCAGTCACCATCGGCATGGATGAAAAAGGTTTCCTGTTCCCTGAGCACACCTACTTCTTCCGCGTCGAGCCGTTCGAAGGCGCCAACATCGAGCAGGCTGCCCTGGAGTTCACCGGGATCAAGCTCGACCCTCCTTTGCGCATGGCGGGGAGCGAAGAGTCGGCATTGACCGATATCTTCCGTGGCGTACGCAAGGCGCTGAAGGCCAACGGCTGCAAGCGGGCCATCCTGGTAGGGCACAACAGCAGCTTCGACCTGGGTTTCCTGAACGCCGCGGTGGTGCGCAACGACATCAAGCGCAACCCGTTCCATCCTTTCTCGAGCTTCGACACCGCAACGCTCGCGGGCCTGGCCTACGGCCAGACCGTGCTGGCCCGTGCCTGCCAGAGCGCCGACATCGACTTCGATGGCCGCGAGGCGCATTCGGCACGCTACGACACCGAGAAGACCGCCGAGCTGTTCTGCGGCATCGTCAACCGCTGGAAGGAAATGGGCGGCTGGCGCGACTTCAACGATTGAGTCGAGCTGTGCAACATGCATGAGAAAACCGGCCATAGAGGCCGGTTTTTTCATGCGTGGACGCAACCGCTGGTCGCCCTGCAGCAAAAGCCCAGACCGGTGCTTTGACAAGCATTCTCATTACCATTACTCTCCAGCACATCAAGCCGCAACCAGCGATGGTCTGACTCTATGTATGTGTGTCTCTGTGTTGGTGTAACCGACGGACAGATCCGCGATGCGATCTATGAAGGATGCTGCAGCTACAAGGAAGTTCGAGCCGCCACCCAAGTTGGCACCCAGTGTGGGAAATGTGCCTGCCTTGCCAAGGAAGTGGTACGTGAAACCCTCACCAAACTGCAGGTCAGCCAGGCCGCCCTGCCCTACCCCGTGGAATTTACCACGGCGTGAACATGCCCAATTCCAAGAACCGGACCCTGTGTCCGGTTTTTTTATGTCATTAATTCAAATAGTTAGGGCTAAGACGCGGTTCACAAACATTCTTATTCCGATTAATTTTCATTTATTATTCAATAACTTAGGTTTGACAGCAGAACTTGTCGCGCTCAAAATCCTGCCTATCGGCACATTTGAAGGGCAGGCTCCAGCATGAAAGGCGATATCAGCGTCATCCAGCATCTCAACAAAGTCCTCGCAAACGAGCTGGTCGCCATCAACCAGTACTTCCTGCATGCGCGCATGTACGAGGACTGGGGCCTGGATAAGCTGGGCAAGCACGAGTACAAGGAATCCATCGACGAGATGAAGCACGCTGACAAGCTGATCAAGCGTATTCTCTTCCTCGAAGGCATCCCCAATGTCCAGGACCTGGGCAAGCTGCTGATCGGCGAGCACACCCGTGAAATGCTTGAGTGCGACCTGAAGATCGAGCAGAAAGCCTTGATCGACCTCAAGGCCGCCATCGCCCACTGCGAGACAGTCGGCGACTTCGGCAGCCGCGACATGCTCCAGGACATCCTCGAGTCCGAGGAAGAGCACATCGACTGGCTGGAAACCCAGCTGAGCCTGATCGACAAGATCAGCCTGGAGAATTACCTGCAGTCGCAGATGGGCGAGTAAACCGCCCTCCTGCACCAGGGAAAACAAAAAGCCCCGGCTCTTCAGCCGGGGCTTTTTCATTACCGATGGCTTACGCCTTGTCGGCAGCCTTGGCCACTGCATCCTTGATCAGGGTCTGCAGTTCGCCGTTGGCGTGCATCTCGATCATGATGTCGCTGCCGCCGACCAGCTCGCCGCCCACCCACAGCTGTGGGAAAGTCGGCCAGTTGGCGTACTTGGGCAGGTTGGCGCGGATCTCGGGGTTCTGCAGGATGTCGACGTAGGCGAACTTCTCGCCGCAACCCATCACGGCTTGCGCCGCTTTCGCCGAAAAGCCGCACTGCGGGGCATTTGGCGAGCCTTTCATGTAAAGCAGAATGGTGTTGTTGGCAATCTGCTCTTTGATCGTTTCGATGATATCCATGAAGCACCTCGGCTGAACTTTGCGACGCTATCGTCGGCACGGTAGGGCATTGTATCGGAAAGCCGAGCGCCATGCTCGGCCTTGCCGAGTCACACCGCCACCACCTCCACCGGTACGCCGTTGAGCGCGGCGTTGCCCGATACGGCATCGCGAAGTCGCTCGTCGGTCAGGTCGTTGGCACTGGCGCCGGACTGGCCGTTGGCGATCTCCAGGCGGGCGCCCTTCAGGCCATGACCGTAGCCATGGGGCAGGCTCACCACGCCTTGCATCATCTCGTCGCTGGCCAGCACCTGCACGCGCACGCTGCCGACCCTGGATGTCACCTGGACCCATTGTCCGTCCCGCAACTGCCGTCTGGCCAGGTCCTGTGGGTGCATCAACAGCTGATGGCGTGGCTTGCCTTTGACCAGGCGGTGGAAGTTGTGCATCCAGGAGTTGTTGCTGCGCACATGGCGGCGGCCGATCAGCAGCAACTGGTCCGGCCCTGAGGGGACCTGCCGGGCCAGGCGCCGGAGGTCGTCGAGCACTACCCGAGGCGCGGCGTCGACGCAGCCTCCCGCAGCCTTGAGGCGTGAGGCCAGGTTCGGCTGCAGCGCGCCCAGGTCGAGCCCATGCGGATGTTCATCGAGGGTATCGAGCGACAGATGCCAAGGTGAAGCATCACCATAGCGCCCCTTGCGCAGGCCGATATCGATCATGAGTGCGGGCGACATGGTCGGCTTGAGCTCCAGTTGTGCCCGCTTGGCAAAGGCTTGTGCCAGGCCGACGAAGATCTCCCAGTCGTGCAGCGCACCCTCGGGGCGAGGCAGGATCGCCCGGTTGAAGCGCGTGACGTTGCGCACCGCCAGCAGGTTGAAGGTGGTGTCGTAATGGTCGTTTTCCAGCGCCGAAGTGGACGGCAGGATCAGGTCGGCGCGGCGTGTGGTCTCGTTGATGTACAGGTCGATGCTGAGCATGAAATCCAACCCCTCCAGCGCCTGGTCCAGCTGGCGGCCGTTGGGCGTGGACAGCACCGGGTTGCCGGCCACCGTCACCAGTGCGCGCACCTGGCCTTCGCCCGTGGCAAGGATCTCTTCGCCAAGCGCTGCCACCGGCAGCTCGCCGCCGTATTCCGGCAGGCCGGACACCCGGCTCTGCCAGGCATTGAAATGCCCGCCCGCAGTGCTGGCAACCAGGTCGATGGCAGGCTCGGTGCAGAGTGCCCCACCGATGCGGTCCAGGTTGCCAGTGACCAGGTTGATCACCTGCACCAGCCAGTGGCAAAGGGTCCCGAACGGTTGGGTGGACACGCCCATGCGGCCATAGCAGACCGCCTTGTCGGCCGCGGCGAAATCGCGCGCCAGTTGGCGGATCTGCTCTGCCTCGATGCCACACGAGGCGCTCATCGCCTCGGCATCAAGGGGTGCGATGGCCTTGCGGACCGCGTCGAGCCCTTGCACTGGCAGGTGCGAGCCTCGCGCCAGGTTTTCGGCGAACAGGGTATTGAGCATCCCGCACAGCAATGCCGCATCGCCACCCGGGCGAATGAACAGGTGCTGGTCGGCCATGTCCGCTGTTTCGGTGCGGCGCGGATCGATCACCACCAGCCGGCCACCGCGGCCCTGCAAGGCTTTTAGGCGCTTGGTGACATCAGGCACGGTCATGATGCTGCCGTTGGAGGCCAGCGGGTTGGCCCCCAGGACCAGCATGAAATCGGTGTGGTCGATGTCGGGGATCGGCAGCAGCAAGCCATGGCCGTACATCAGGAAGCTGGTCAGGTGCTGCGGCAGCTGGTCGACCGAGGTCGCGGAAAAACGGTTGCGCGTCTTGAGCAAACCCAGAAAGTAGTTGCTGTGGGTCATCAGCCCATAGTTGTGCACACTGGGGTTGCCCTGGTAGACCGCAACCGCGTTGCGGCCATGGGCCTGCTGGATCTCCCAGAGACGGTCGGCGGCGAGCGTGAACGCCTCGTCCCAGGCGATCGGTTCCCAGCGCTCGCCGATACGCCGGTGCGGCTGTCGCAGGCGATCCGGGTCTTCCTGCAGGTCTTGCAAGGCCACGGCCTTGGGGCAGACATGGCCGCGGCTGAAAGGATCGTCGGGATCACCCTTGATGGAGGTGATCCGCGCCGGGCCATCGTCTGGACGAAGGACCTCGATGTTCAGGCCGCAGATGGCCTCGCACAGGTGACAGGCACGATGGTGGAGCGTGCTGGCCATGGGCGCCTCAGCGTATGGGTTGACGAAAGCTGACTATGCGCCGCAGGACCGATGCGGCGCCAGCCAGTTTCGCGGGATGAATCAGCGTTCATCAGTCGGGCAGATTTGCGACACCTGTTTGCAAAAGGTCCAGCGCTCGGTGTAAAACTTGCCGTAGCAAATAAGAAACAGCTACTACCAAGGGCTTACGACACCGTTTGCAACAGTGTTGCTGCCAGCCTCTTGGTTTCAGGCGACATTTAATTATAGTATTGCGCCTCCCCCAATTCCGTCGCCTCGTGCGGCTAACGCCGCAGGTCACCTTTGTTGTTAAAAACCGTCAAGAATACCGGTACGGTCGACCTGCAGTCCGTTGCAAAAAAGGTAGTCAACCATGAGCGCTAGGCACTTTCTCTCCCTGATGGATTTCACGCCCGACGAGCTGCTGAGCGTGATCCGTCGCGGCATCGAGCTGAAGGACCTGCGTAACCGCGGCGTGCTGTTCGAGCCCTTGAAGAACCGCGTGCTGGGGATGATCTTCGAAAAATCGTCGACGCGTACCCGCCTGTCGTTCGAAGCCGGCATGATCCAGCTCGGCGGCCAGGCCATCTTCCTTTCTCCGCGCGACACCCAGCTGGGCCGCGGCGAGCCGATCGGCGATTGCGCCATCGTCATGTCGCGCATGCTCGATGCCGTGATGATCCGCACCTTTGCCCACAGCACCCTGACCGAGTTCGCCGCCAATTCGCGGGTACCGGTCATCAATGGCCTGTCCGATGACCTGCACCCCTGCCAGCTGCTGGCCGACATGCAGACCTTCCACGAACACCGTGGCTCGATCCAGGGCAAGACCGTGGCCTGGATCGGCGACGGCAACAACATGTGCAACAGCTATATAGAAGCAGCCATGCAGTTCGACTTCCAGCTGCGCGTCGCCTGCCCCGAGGGCTATGAGCCCGATCCACGCTTTGTCGCCGCCGCTGGCGAGCGCGTGCAGATCGTGCGTGATCCGAAGGATGCCGTGCGTGATGCGCACCTGGTGAGCACCGATGTCTGGACTTCCATGGGCCAGGAGGAGGAAACTGCTCGGCGCCTGGCGCATTTCGCGCCATTCCAGGTCAACCGCGAACTGCTCGACCTGGCGGCACCCGACGCCCTGTTCATGCACTGCCTGCCCGCCCACCGTGGCGAGGAGATCAGCCTGGACCTGCTCGACGACCCTCGTTCGGTCGCCTGGGACCAGGCCGAAAACCGCCTGCATGCACAGAAGGCCCTTCTCGAATTCCTTGTCGAACCGGCTTACCACCACGCATGAGTCAACCCCTACTGCTCAACCTGCGCAACCTCGCCTGTGGCTACGGCGACCAGCGTATCGTCCAGAACCTCAACCTGCACCTGAACGCAGGCGACATCGGTTGCCTGCTGGGTTCGTCAGGCTGCGGCAAGACCACCACCCTGCGGGCCATCGCCGGCTTCGAGCCGGTGCACGAGGGTGAAATCAAGCTGGCGGGCGAGGTGATCTCGCGCGCAGGCTTTACCCTCGCTCCCGAGAAGCGCCGGATTGGCATGGTGTTCCAGGACTATGCCCTGTTTCCCCACCTGACCGTGGCGCAGAACATCGCCTTTGGCATCGCCAAGCACCCGCGCCAGCGCGAAGTCATCGAGGAGATGCTCGAGCTGGTCAAGCTCGGCGGCCTGGGCGGTCGTTATCCGCACGAGCTGTCCGGTGGCCAGCAGCAGCGCGTGGCCCTGGCTCGCGCCCTGGCGCCGGAGCCGCAGCTGCTGCTGCTCGACGAGCCCTTCTCCAACCTTGACGTGGAACTGCGCCGTCGCCTGAGCCATGAGGTACGCGACATCCTCAAGAGTCGCGGCACCAGCGCCATCCTGGTCACCCATGACCAGGAAGAAGCCTTCGCGGTCAGCGACCACGTCGGCGTGTTCAAGGAAGGTCGGCTGGAGCAGTGGGATACCCCCTACAACCTCTATCACGAGCCGCTGACGCCCTTCGTGGCCAGCTTTGTCGGCCAGGGCTATTTCATCCGTGGCCAGCTGGTCAGTCCTGAAGTCGTCAACACCGAGCTGGGCGAGCTGCGCGGCAACCGCGCCTACACCATGACGCCAGGCAGCGCGGTGGATGTATTGCTGCGCCCCGACGACATCGTGCACGCCCCGGGCAGTGCGCTGCAGGCGCGGATCGTGGGCAAGAGCTTCCAGGGTGCTTCGACCCTGTACCGCCTGCAACTGCCGACGGGCAGCCAGCTCGAGGCCATTTTCCCCAGCCATGTGGATCATCTGATCGGGCATGACGTGGGGATCGAGGTGGCCGCCGATCATCTAGTCCTGTTCGCCGTACCCGGCAGCGTTGCGGCGCAATTGTCTTCCCATGAAGCGGGCGTGCGCCGGTACAGCTCGGCAACCTGATCACAAGGGCTCATCGCGCCTTTCGCGGGCTTGCCCGCGAAGGGCTCAACCGGCCAGGGTCAGAGCTCCAGCACCCCGCTGGCCACCCGTCGCGCATACCCGCCGATCTTCACCCGCTGACCCGCCAGCCGACAGAACAACTCCCCTCCTCGCGCCGAGCACTGGTAGGCATGCAGCTCGGTCTTGCCCAAACGCTCGGCCCAATAGGGCACCAGGCTGCAATGGATCGAGCCGGTGACCGGATCTTCATTGATACCAATGCCGGGGGCAAAGTACCGCGAGACGAAATCGTGCGCCTCGCCCCGCGCTGTCACCATCACCCCCAGCCCGGGCAGGGCCGCCACGGCTGGCATGTCCGGCGCGCAGTCGCGCACGGCCTGCTCGGACGCCAGCACCACGAGCAACTCGTTGCCCGTCTGCAAGACTTCCTCGACCTCGCATCCCAGCGCCTGCGCCACAGCGACCGGCTGGCCGAGGGCATGGGGCTCTATTCGTGGGAAGTCCAGCACCAGGCGATCTCCTTCGCGACTGACACTGAGCAGGCCGGATCGGCTCTGGAACGCGAGCTGCCGGTCCGTCTCACCATAGACCTCGAACAACACATGGGCGCTGGCGAGCGTCGCATGACCACATAGCGGCACCTCGGTCGCCGGGGTGAACCAACGAATGCGCCACCCCTGCGCCTCGCGTACCACGAATGCGGTTTCGGCAAGGTTGTGCTCGGCGGCGATACGCTGCATCAGATGATCGTCCAGCCAGGACTCCAGGCGGTAGACCATGGCGGGATTGCCGGCAAACGGGAGGTGACTGAAAGCATCGACCTGATGAAATTCAAGCTGCATGGGCGAATCTCGTTGATTGGGAACGCCAGCATGCCCGTATCGGAATGTTCCGTAACAGTGACAGAAGCCTTCTATTTCAACCGGTACAGCACTCAGGTACGACCAATCCCGGCGAAGTGGCCCAAGGTATGGGTGGCGAGCACGTCAGCGGACAGCTCGACCTCGAGACCCCGTCTGCCAGCGCTGACATGAATGGTTTCAAAAGCGTGCGCCGACTGGTCGATAAAGGTGCGCAGACGTTTTTTCTGGCCGAGGGGACTGATGCCCCCCACCAGATAGCCCGTGGCCCGTTGCGCAAGCGCAGGGTCAGCCATCTCGCACTTCTTCACCCCCGCAGCCTGAGCAAGGGCCTTCAGGTCAAGGGTTCCAATCACGGGCACCACCGCCACCAGCAGCTCCCCCTTTTCACTGCTGGCCAACAGTGTCTTGTACACACGCAGCGGGTCTAGCCCGAGCTTTTCAGCCGCCTCTAGACCATACGAAGCTGCCTTCGGGTCGTGTTCGTAACTGTGGACGCGATGTTCGGCGCGAACCTTTTTCAAGAGATCCAGGGCAGGGGTCATGCGAGGCTCCATACGCGGCAGGCCAGGGTTTGCGGGTACTTTAGGGCAAATGCCTGGGTCCGGCCAGCGCGTCACGGACGTTCCACATGACGAATGAAGTCACTTCGCCAGTTCATGGTCAAGATATGTCCGATGGTTCACTTTCGACCTTTGACATAAGCGTTTCTTGTCTATATTTTTTCGTTTCTGAAGAAACGGCGCCCCTATAAGGTGCATTTCTGTTCACTGCCCGGCCTCAATGGGGATCGATGCCGGGTCTTGCTGTCGAGCGCACCTGCGCATCACAACAACAAGAATCGAGGTCATAATGACGACTGCACTACGGCAACCCGCACTTTCGAGCCAATGCATCGCCGAATTCTTCGGCACTGCCTTGCTCATCTTCTTCGGCACCGGCTGCGTGGCCGCGCTCAAGGTCGCGGGGGCAAGCTTCGGGCTTTGGGAAATCAGCATCATCTGGGGCATCGGCGTGAGCATGGCGATCTACCTCACCGCCGGGGTGTCCGGCGCGCACCTGAGCCCAGCCGTCAGCATCGCCCTGAGCGTGTTCGGCGGGTTCGAGAAACGCAAACTGCCGTTCTACATTCTTGCCCAGGTCGCCGGCGCGTTCTGCGGCGCGGCGCTGGTATACACGCTGTACAGCAGCCTGTTCTTCGATTACGAACAAGCCCATGCCATGGTCCGTGGCAGCCAGGAAAGTCTCGAGCTTGCCTCGGTGTTCTCCACCTATCCACACGCGGCGCTCTCCACAGCTCAGGCGTTCCTCGTCGAAATGATCATCACGGCCATCCTGATGGCAGTGATCATGGCCTTGACCGATGACAACAACGGCCTGCCGCGTGGTCCCATGGCACCCCTGCTGATCGGCCTGCTGATCGCCGTGATCGGCAGCGCGATGGGCCCGCTCACTGGCTTTGCGATGAACCCGGCGCGTGACCTTGGCCCCAAGCTGATGACCTTCATGGCCGGCTGGGGCGAAGTGGCGTTGACGGGTGGCCGCGATATTCCCTACTTCCTGATTCCGGTGTTCGCGCCGATCACCGGGGCATGCCTGGGCGCGGCCCTGTATCGCCTGTTGATCGCCCGAAACCTGCCCGATCCTGAGGCAGTGGACACCCAGACCGACGATAATCCTCAGGGCAAGACCCAGGTTTCCTGATGCCGGCGCTGAGCCCCGGCTCGCCCACGCCCTGACCTACTCCCAATTTTTGTGCAAGGCCAACGACATGACAGACACCCAGAACAAGAACTACATCATTGCCCTGGACCAGGGCACGACCAGTTCTCGGGCCATCATTTTCGATCGTGACGCCAATGTGGTCGGCACCTCCCAGCGCGAGTTCGCCCAGCATTACCCACAGGCGGGCTGGGTCGAGCACGACCCCATGGAAATCTTCGCCACGCAGAGCGCAACCATGGTCGAAGCCCTGGCACAGGCCGGCCTGAGCCATGCCCAGGTGGCCGCCATCGGCATCACCAACCAGCGCGAGACCACCGTAGTGTGGGACAAGGAGACCGGTCGCCCGGTCTACAACGCCATTGTCTGGCAGTGCCGCCGCAGCACCGAGATCTGCGAGCAGCTCAAGCGCGACGGCCACCAGGAGTACATCCGCGAAACCACCGGCCTGGTCACCGACCCGTACTTCTCCGGCACCAAGCTCAAGTGGATCCTGGACAATGTCGAGGGTGTCCGCGAGCGTGCCGAGCGTGGCGAACTGCTGTTCGGCACGATCGATACCTGGCTGATCTGGAAGTTCACCGGCGGCAAGGTGCACGTCACCGACTACACCAATGCCTCGCGCACCATGCTTTTCAACATCCACACCCTGGAGTGGGACGAGAAGATGCTCCGCGTGCTGGACATCCCTCGCCAGATGCTGCCACCGGTGCGGCCATCCTCTGAAGTCTACGGCCACACCAAGAGCGGCATCGCCATCGCCGGTATCGCTGGCGACCAGCAGGCCGCGCTGTTCGGCCAGATGTGCGTCGAGCCTGGCCAGGCCAAGAATACCTACGGCACCGGCTGCTTCCTGCTGATGAACACCGGCACGCAAGCCGTCAACTCTTCCCATGGCCTGTTGACCACCATCGCCTGCGGCCCGCGTGGCGAAGTCGCTTATGCGCTGGAAGGCGCGGTCTTCAACGGGGGCTCCACCGTGCAGTGGCTGCGTGACGAACTGAAGATCGTCAACGACGCCCACGACACCGAATATTTCGCCAGCAAGGTCAAGGACAGCAACGGCGTCTATCTGGTGCCAGCCTTCACCGGCCTGGGTGCCCCGTACTGGGACCCGTATGCCCGCGGCGCGCTGTTCGGGCTGACCCGCGGGGTCAAGGTGGACCACATCATCCGCGCCGCGCTCGAGTCGATCGCCTACCAGACCCGCGACGTGCTCGACGCCATGCAGCAGGACTGCGGCCAGCGCCTGAGCGAGCTGCGCGTGGACGGCGGCGCGGTCGCCAACAACTTCCTCATGCAGTTCCAGGCCGACATCCTCGGCACCTGCGTGGAGCGTCCGCAGATGCGCGAGACCACTGCACTGGGCGCTGCCTACCTCGCGGGCCTGGCCTGCGGCTTCTGGGGCAGCCTGGACGAACTGCGCGACAAGGCGGTCATCGAGCGCGAGTTCAGCCCGCAGCTGGACGAGGCCCGCAAGGAGAAGCTGTATGCCGGCTGGCTCAAGGCTGTCGACCGCACCCGCGACTGGGAACCGCACGAGGAGTGATTTGCAGGGGCGTTGTGTCGTAGCGACTGGCCGTAGGACCCGTCCTACGGCATCATTGCAGCATTGGTCCGGCAGCCCGAAGGACCGCCCATGACTCTGCCTCCACGCCAACAACAAATCCTCGAACTGGTGCGCGACCGCGGCTACGTCAGTATCGAGGAAATGGCGCAGTTGTTCGTCGTCACCCCGCAAACCATACGCCGTGACATCAACCTGCTTGCCGAGGTCAACCTGCTGCGCCGCTACCACGGCGGCGCGGCCTATGACTCGAGCATCGAAAACACCGCCTATGCCATGCGCGCCGACCAGATGCGCGACGAAAAGCAGCGCATCGCCGACGCCGTGGCCAGGCAGATACCCGACCATGCCTCGCTGTTCATCAATATCGGTACCACCACCGAATCGATCGCACGCGCCCTGCTCAACCACAGCCAGCTCAAGGTCATCACCAACAACCTGCACGTGGCGTCGATCCTCAGCGCCAAGGATGATTTCGAAGTGCAACTGGCGGGGGGGACCGTACGCCGTGATGGCGGCGTGGTCGGCCAGGCCAGTGTCGATTTCATCCATCAGTTCAAGGTCGATTTTGCCCTGGTCGGCATCAGTGGTATCGATGAGGACGGCAGCCTCCTGGACTTCGACTACCAGGAAGTGCGTGTATCCCAGGCAATCATTGCCAACGCCCGCCAAGTGATCCTCGCCGCCGACTCCAGCAAGTTTGGCCGTAACGCCATGGTCCGCCTGGGCTCGATCAGCCTGGTCGACTGCCTGGTGACCGACCAGGCGCCCTCTCCTGCCCTCGCCGAGTTGCTAGGGCAGCACAAGATCCGCCTGGACGTGGTCTGACCTCCTGCATGCGCCACGGCTTCCCGTGGCGTTGCGCCATGTTCGTTAATGTTCGTATTCTGCTGATCCGATCAATATTTTCAATGTGAACGGGCTGGCTACGGCCTTTGCATTGCGCTAGTATTTTCGGAAACGAACATTGATGTTCAGATTCGATGTAAACGCCTCAGGAGGCCTTGCCGTGTCCCAGCCTACTTCGTCCCTGCCGCCCGTTGCCGACTGCTATGACCTTGCCGTGATCGGCGGGGGGATCAATGGCGTGGGCATTGCCGCTGACGCAGCCGGGCGCGGCTTGTCAGTGTTCCTGTGCGAAAAGGATGACCTCGCCAGTCACACTTCCTCGGCCAGCAGCAAGCTGATCCACGGCGGCCTCCGCTACCTGGAACACTACGAATTTCGCCTGGTACGCGAAGCGCTGGCCGAGCGCGAGGTGTTGCTGGCAAAGGCCCCCCACATCGTCAAACCGATGCGCTTCGTGCTGCCCCACCGCCCGCACCTGCGTCCGGGCTGGATGATCCGGGCCGGCCTGTTCCTTTACGACCACCTGGGCAAGCGCAAGCAGCTTGGTGCCTCGCGCAGCTTGCGCTTCGGCCCGGGCAATCCGCTCAAGCCGGCCATCACCCATGGCTTCGAATACGCGGACTGCGCCGTGGACGACGCCCGCCTGGTGGTGCTCAACGCCATGGCCGCCCGCGAACACGGAGCGCATGTTCGTACCCGCACCCGTTGCCTGAGCGCCAGGCGCGTCGATGGCCTGTGGCTGGTCGAGCTCGAGCATGCCGACGGTAGCCGCCAGAGCATTCGTGCCCGCGCGCTGGTCAATGCCGCCGGTCCCTGGGTTGCCAGCTTCATCAAGGATGACCTGCAGCTCGATGCACCCTACGGCATCCGCCTGATCCAGGGCAGCCACCTGATCGTGCCGCGCCTGTACGAAGGCGAACATGCCTATATCCTGCAGAACGCGGACCAGCGCATCGTATTCGCGATCCCCTACCTCGATCGTTTCACCCTGATCGGCACCACGGATCGCGAATACACCGGTGACCCGGCCAAGGTCGCCATCACCGACGTCGAGACCGACTACATCCTCAACGTGGTCAACGAGCACTTCAACCACCAGATCAGCCGCAGCGACATCCTGCACACCTATTCCGGCGTGCGCCCCCTGTGCAACGATGAATCGGACAATCCCTCGGCCGTGACCCGCGACTACACCCTCGCGCTGTCGGCCACCCAGGGCCAGGCGCCGTTGCTGTCGGTGTTCGGCGGCAAGCTGACCACCTATCGCAAGCTGGCCGAATCGGCGATGGCCGAGCTCAAGCCGTTCTTCACCCAGATGCGCGGCAGCTGGACCGCCAGCGCGCCACTGCCAGGCGGCGAGCAGATGACCAGCGTGCAAGCACTGGTCGACGCCATTCTCGTGCGCTGCGGCTGGTTGCCGGTCGATATCGCACGGCGCTGGGCGCAGACCTACGGCAGCCGCGTGTGGAAGCTGCTCGAAGGCGTGCAGGGTCCGGATGACCTGGGTCAGGCGATTGGCGGTGGGCTGTTCACCCGCGAGGTGGACTACCTGCGCGAGCAGGAGTGGGCAGTCGATGCCGACGATATCCTGTGGCGCCGCAGCAAACTCGGGTTGTTCATGAGCGAGGCCGAGAAGCAGGCATTGCGCAATTACCTGCAGCAGCTGGAACGCCAAAAGGCAGCCTGAGCCTGGCGCCAACGTCCTTTTGCCTATCGCAGCCTGGGAATCCATTCGGATTCCCGGATGGCTACTGGCCATCCGTTCGGAATCCCGGACGAAAATGCCCCTCACAAAACCTTCATAAAATCTTGATCCCCAGCCTTTACGCAGCGTTATGATCGATGCCAGAGCTTGGCACGAGTCATGCTCTACACTCTGTACCCGAATACACCGCCGCTTCAGGCTGTGTTCGTTGAACGAAAGAGTCCGCCAACGGCTCCATAAAAAAAACAAACGTCGAGGAAAATTTGATGCGTATCGTTCGTCACCTGTTGGGCGCCGCCATCGCGGCTGCCATCATCAGTTCGCCAGCCATGGCCGAAGAGCTGACCGGCACCCTCAAGAAGGTCAAGGATTCGGGCACCATTACCCTGGGCCACCGTGACTCTTCCATTCCGTTTTCCTACATCGCCGACGCCTCGGGCAAGCCCGTGGGCTATTCCCACGACATCCAGGTCGCTATCGTCGAACACTTGAAGAAACAGCTCGACACACCCGATCTCAAGGTTCGCTACAACCTGGTCACCTCGCAGACGCGCATCCCGCTGGTGCAGAACGGCACCGTCGACGTCGAGTGTGGCTCGACCACCAACAACGTCGAGCGCCAGCAGCAGGTCGACTTCTCGGTGGGCATCTTCGAGGTCGGCACCCGCCTGCTGGCCAAGAAGGACTCCAAGTACAAGGACTTCCCGGACCTGGCCGGCAAGAACGTGGTGACCACCGCCGGCACCACGTCCGAGCGCCTGCTCAAGGCCATGAACGCCGACAAGCAGATGAAGATGAACGTGATTTCGGCCAAGGACCACGGCGAGTCGTTCCAGATGCTCGAGTCGGGCCGCGCCGTGGCGTTCATGATGGACGACGCCCTGCTCGCCGGCGAGATGGCCAAGGCCAAGAAGCCGACCGACTGGGAAGTGACCGGCACCCCGCAGTCCTACGAGATCTACGGCTGCATGGTGCGCAAGGGCGATGCACCGTTCAAGAAAGCGGTCGATGACGCCATCGTCGCGTTGTACAAGTCGGGCGAGATCAACAAGATCTACGCCAAGTGGTTCACCCAGCCCGTGCCGCCAAAGGGCCTGAACCTCAACTTCCCGATGAGCGACGAGCTCAAGGAACTGATCGCCAACCCCACCGACAAAGCGGCAGACGAAAAGAAGTCCTGACCCGCAGCCTCGTTAGTGTCTAACCTTTCATCCGAGGGCGGCTACCGCCCTCGGATGCTCGAAGGTGCCCGTGAAACAACTGAGGGGAAATCCCGATGAATTACAACTGGGACTGGGGCGTGTTCTTCAAGTCCACCGGCGTGGGCAGCGAAACGTACCTGGACTGGTATGTCACTGGCCTGGGCTGGACCATCGCCATTGCCATCTGCGCCTGGATCATTGCCCTGCTGCTGGGCTCGCTGCTGGGGGTCATGCGCACCGTGCCGAACCGCCTGGTGTCGGGAATCGCCACTGCCTATGTCGAGCTGTTCCGCAACGTGCCGCTGCTGGTGCAGCTGTTCATCTGGTACTTCCTGGTACCCGACCTGTTGCCCGAGGGCCTGCAGGAATGGTTCAAGCAAGACCTCAACCCGACCACCTCGGCGCTGATCAGCGTCGTCGTCTGCCTGGGACTGTTCACTGCAGCCCGTGTCTGCGAACAGGTCCGCACCGGCATCCAGGCGCTGCCCCGGGGCCAGGAGTCCGCAGCCCGGGCGATGGGCTTCAGCCTGTCGCAGATCTACACCAACGTGCTGCTGCCGCAAGCCTACCGGATCATCATTCCGCCGCTGACCTCGGAATTTCTCAACGTCTTCAAGAACTCCTCGGTCGCCTCCCTGATCGGCCTGATGGAGCTGCTGGCCCAGACCAAGCAGACTGCCGAATTTTCCGCCAACCTGTTCGAGGCCTTCACCCTGGCCACGCTGATCTACTTCACCCTGAACATGGGCCTGATGCTGTTCATGCGTGTGGTCGAGAAGAAGGTCGCGGTCCCGGGCCTGATTTCCGTGGGAGGTAAATGATGGAAATGGACTTCACGGGCATCATCCCTGCGCTCCCTGCGTTGTGGAACGGCATGGTGATGACCCTGCAGCTGATGGTGATGGGCGTGGTGGGGGGCATCGTGCTGGGCACCATCCTGGCCTTGATGCGCCTGTCGTCGAGCAGGCTGATGTCGAACATCGCTGGCGCCTACGTCAATTACTTCCGTTCGATTCCCTTGCTGCTGGTCATCACCTGGTTCTACCTGGCGGTGCCGTTCGTGCTGCGCTGGATCACCGGCGAAGACACGCCGGTGGGCGCGTTCACCTCGTGCGTGGTCGCGTTCATGATGTTCGAGGCCGCGTACTTCTGCGAGATCGTCCGTGCGGGCGTGCAGGCGATCTCCAAGGGCCAGATGGGCGCCGCGCAGGCCCTGGGCATGACCTATGGGCAGACCATGCGCCTGATCATCCTGCCCCAGGCGTTTCGCAAGATGACCCCGCTGCTGCTGCAGCAGAGCATCATCCTGTTCCAGGACACCTCGCTGGTC